>CAKZUM010000149.1 GCA_937921525.1 uncultured Saprospiraceae bacterium | reverse complement strand
CAACAGCTAGAGGCAATTCTTGATAAACGGAAGCATCTGTGGAATAGAGCGTTTTCATCAGGGAATCAAAATGAAGTTCGCCTTGTAGTTGTTGACTTAGCTGTTGAAGATGTTTTTCCATTTTTTTGAGTACTGTTTTATGGCTTTATTGAAAAAAGGGCACTTTGAGAAAAGGTGTCGGACACTTGTTATTTATAAATAGCTATGCACTAGAGACTAATGATTATAACTTTTGCTAAAGTGAAGTGTCCGACACCTTTTTGCAGTAAAGCCTTTTATATTAAGAAAAAATAACTGCGCCTTCTAGCTCAACTTATTTAATTCCTTTCACTAAGTAACGACGAAATAATAACTATACACTCTTGGCTGCTTATTGCCAGCCCGTCCGCTTTGCGGTTCATTTGCTTGAATGTCTTAGGACATTCACCCTGCGGGATCGCTCATTCATCTTATTTTCCTCTTGAAATCGGTCATAGTATCAACAATACTCCCGCTTTCAAAAGAAAACTAAGAAAAAAATAAGCTACCCAAGAACGTACATTTATTATCTCCTCGTTACTAATAGAATAGCGGTAAAGGTGTTACTTTTACCGCTATTCTAGTTTTAAAACGAAATATAAAACCCCCACGAGCGTTTATACGTAGATATAGATTTAAAGAATAGAGACTAGCCCAGCCCCGACTGCCGCGAGATTGGGGGGGAACAGAGACAGATTTCGTTTTAAATGAAATACTTCTCTATTCTCGCTTCTCTGTTCTAAAATAGAGAATAAATGAATTTGCATCTTATGAAATATATCTTTTTACCAGTACTATTATTGTTAAGTACCTTTGCTACTTTATCCGCTCAAGAGTTGAGGGTTACGTGTCGGGTGAACTCCCAAAAAGCACAAGCAGATCCACAAGTATTCAAGAGTCTAGAAACGGCGATTGAAGAGTTTATGAATAGCCAAAAATGGACGGATGATATTTATAGCGATAATGAGCGAATAAAGGTAAATATTCAGCTAACCATATCCGAAGAAATGTCGCCGACTAGTTTTAGAACAGAACTAGGAATACAAGCTGTTAGACCTGTTTTCGGGACGGATTATGAAACGCCTATCTTGACACATTTGGATAAGAGTGTCAATTTTACTTTCGAGCAATTCCAACCTTTAAATTTTGTGGAGAATGGTTTTCGAGATAACCTGACTCATGTTTTGTCTTTTTATGCTTACATGATATTGGGCTTGGATTATGATACCTTCGCTCCATATGGCGGAGAACCTCATTTTCAAAAAGCTCAAAATATTATGAATATTTTCCCTCAAAATTTTGCTAGTGTTTTTCCTGGCTGGACTTCTAGAGAAGGTAATAGAAATAGATATTGGATGTTAGAGAGTACACTCAATCCAAGTGTACGCCCTTTCAGAGAAGCCATGTATAACTATCACCGGCAAGGCTTGGATATAATGGAGGAAGATGTAGATGCTGGCAAAGCAGTTTTAATGCAAGTATTGGAGACTGTTAGTCAAGTCAATAAAGCCTATTTGAATGCAATGGTTTTACAAATGTTTGCGACTACAAAATCAGAAGAACTTATTGAAATATTCAAAGTGTCTGCCAGAAATCAAAAGTCACGAGTCTATTCTATTATGTCAAAAATAGATGCTGCCAATGCTAATAAATATAGAGCTATTGGTATCTAGTGGTTACTTAATTCTGTAATTAATAATTAGCAAAAGGGCGAAATAAGTTAGATCTTATTTCGCCTTTTTCGTGTTTGTAATGTTATAAACAATATCAATCATTTCTTTTATACTCTCCTTTTATGTACGCCTCTTTTTTAGACATACTCTTACTTTAAATATCCTTTTGAATACATTCTAACCTAAAAATGAGCGCCTTCGTCTATTTTTGTTGTTTAAACTAAGTTTTACAGGTAACTTTATTATTGAAGTTATTTGAGAAACTTAAAAACAGAATATTCTTCCCAAGAATAAGTCAAACTTAATTTATACACATGTTAACTGCACTATATCCAATAACATTTATTCTCAGTCTGAGTACCTTAATTGCTTGGTTCTATTTCCAAGAAAAGCAGACTTTAAGCAGTTTTGTTAGTAAATTATTTTTTGGTAGTTTTTTGACTTATCTCCTCAGTCTAGGTTTTTCCGAAGCAACACTGAATTATAAATGTTTTGTTGTCGGAAGAGATCTTTTTACGATGGGATTGATTGCTTCCTTTTTTAGTTTCTTTAGAAAAAACACCTTACTCTTTTTTGCGATGCTTGCGGGCTTATATGGTCTTTTTGCTTCGAAGGGCGGAAGTATATTGGAACAAACGTTCCCTCAGCAATTGGAAGATACCATCAATGTTGATACGGAAATAGAACTAGCAAAAGATGGAGAATTATTAGTAGAACTCAAGTCGGCTAGTATTATTACGGATATAGGTTTTGTTTTAGACGCCTATGGAATTACTTATGAAAAAGCCTTTTCCCCTAAAACAACTTCTACATTAGAAGATTATTATTTATTAAATATCCCAGATCGTTATCAATCACAAGTAGCAGCGATTCAAAAAGCCCTTAACCAAACAGGACTTGTGGAGTGGGTAGAACAAAATGAAGTAGTTCGATTAAGTCCATTAGAAACTGGAAGTACGGCAAAAGCTGAAAAGCAATTTGGAGTAGATGACCCGGAGGTATCTCAATTGTGGGGCTTCGATGTAATGGGCGTAGATGTATTGTACAAGGGACTTAGTAAAAGTAAAATCAAGCCAAAATCGAAAGCATTAGTTGCTATTTTAGATACAGGTGTAGATGCAAAGCATGAAGATTTAGCCGCTAATTTTAAATCTATCGATCAACGATATGATACGGATAATAGAGGTCACGGAACGCATTGTGCAGGAATTGCTGCGGCAGTTTCTAATAACGGAATAGGTATCGCTTCCTTTGCTCCCAGTAATCAATTTGTACAAGTAACTAGTATACAAGTATTAAGTGGATTTGGGGTAGGTACGCAAAAACGAATTATTGATGGGATGATACTAGCCGCAGATAGTGGTGCAGATGTAATTTCTATGTCTCTAGGAGGAATGAATAGTGCATCGAAGCAAAAAGCCTATGAAGATGTAGTCAATTATTGTACAAAAAAAGGAGCTATTATTGTCGTAGCAGCAGGTAACTCGAACAGGGATGCAAGAGACTTTTCTCCTGCTAATTTAGCAGATGTAATAACGGTGACAGCCATAGATGCTGATTTAAATAGAGCTACGTTTTCTAATTACGTAACAGATATTGAAATGACCCTTGCTGCTCCAGGGGTAGATATTTTTTCTACGATACCCGGTAATAAATATGCTACATTTAGCGGCACATCAATGGCAACGCCTTATGTATCTGGATTGATAGGGATGTTAAAAAGTATTCAACCTGATTTGACTGCCAAAGAGGTTTATCGGATACTACATCAATCAGGAAAAGATACGAAAGCGGTAAACGAAACAGGTAGATTGATTCAGCCTGCTAAGGCTTTGGAATTGGTGATAGACTAAGGAGAAGAAGTCAGATCGTTTATTTCATAAACTGTCAGAAGTCAGATCGCTACGCTGTCAGATTGCTAACAACTCCTACAAATAGGATATTTTACGTTTACTAAACCTTAAAGGTTTAGTAAACGTTGTTCAAGTCAAACGGAGTTGACGATCTGACCTCTGACTTCCATAAAAAGAGTCTATTCCAACACTAAATAATCATAATGAATAAGTGCCTTCTTTCCTTTTTGCCCTAGTAATTCTTGCGCTTTTTCTATACCATACTGTGTGATACCTATTCCGAGTGCTTTACCTTCTTTATCAACAATTTTTACAATATCCCCTTTTTTAAAAGCCCCTTCAATTTTTATTATTCCTACAGGAAGCAAGCTAGTGATCTTAGCAGTAGAGCGTAAAGCTTCTACCGCCCCATCATTAATATAAACAATTCCTTTTTCTGCTACCTCGTTGAATGCGATCCATTTTTTAATATTAGAGGCATTACCTTTTGGAAGAATTTTAGTGCCGATGAAATCTCCCTTATTAATATCTAAAATGATATTAGGTCGTTTTCCATTAGCGATAAAAGTGGTAATTCCTAATTTAGAAACCTTCTTGGCCATATTAAATTTAGTGGCCATTCCCCCTCTTCCAAAAGAAGATTTAGAAGGAAGGATTACTTTTAAAATTTGTTTATCATCAGGATCAATTTCTGTGATTGTTTGACTATCTGGTTTATCAGGATGCCCGTCTAAAATACCATCTACCGTACTCAGTATCATTAAGGCATCTGCATTCATCATAGAAGCGATTAGTCCAGCAAGCTCATCATTATCGGTAAACATTAATTCGTTGACGGAGATTACATCATTTTCATTGACAATGGGAATAACATTATCTCTCAATAAAGCTTGAAAACAATTCTTCATGTTTAGATAATGGGTGCGATCTCTAAAGTCTTCTTTTGTCGCTAATACTTGCCCGCAATGGATTTTATAATTCCCAAATAAAGTAGTGTAGGTATTCATTAAACGAACTTGTCCTACAGAAGAGTAGACTTGTCGCTGTACAATCTTGTTTAGATTTTTTGATAATTTCACGGTAGACCGACCTGCACCAACAGCACCAGAAGATACTAAAATAACAGCTACTCCTTCTTTTTTTAAAGCAACAATTTGATCGACTAAATGACTAATAGCCGTAAGATCTAAAATACCATCTGTTCTAGTTAATACATTTGTACCAACCTTTACCACTATTTTTTTGTAACTATTCATTGAACTAGCGTACTATATAAAATACTCATTGATTGAAATGAGCAAAGTTAGAAAATTTCATTGTTTATTTAGACTCGTTAGAAATCACAACAAGTCCTTTGTAAAGTTGTGCAAGATATACCAAATATTGTACCTTTACGCTTTACTTTTGTTCTTTGCAATATTGAATTTATCAAAGAACATATTTTTGAAAATAGATAAGTGAATCTTTAAATGAACTTAAAAACTGGTTGATCTGTTTTTTTAGAAATCATTACTAAAATAAAAGTATTAGAAAGTTATTACTTTTATGGTTTAAAGATAATAGTCAATTTTCTTTTCATTCACAACACACAAACTTATTAGCTTATGGCTTTTGATATTGAAATGATCAAAGCTTTTTACGAAGCACTTCCCAAAAAGGTGGCAGCTGCTAGAAAAAAACTTGGTCGTCCACTTACGTTGACGGAGAAAATATTATACGCTCACCTTCACAAGGAATCTCGTCTAAAGAAATACGGAAGAGGCAAAGATTATGTTTTCTTTGCGCCCGATAGAGTAGCGATGCAGGATGCCACTGCCCAAATGGCCTTACTACAATTCATGATGGCTGGTAAGCCAAAAGTAGCCGTTCCTTCAACGGTACACTGTGACCACTTGATCCAAGCGAAAGTAGGTGCAGATAAAGATTTAGCAATTGCAAATGATGTGAACAAAGAAGTATATGACTTCTTAGCTTCCGTTTCTAATAAATATGGTATTGGCTTTTGGAAGCCTGGTGCAGGTATTATTCACCAAATTGTTTTGGAGAATTATGCATTCCCCGGTGGTATGATGATTGGTACAGATTCTCATACACCCAATGGTGCAGGACTGGGAATGTTGGCAATCGGAGTAGGTGGTGCGGATGCAGTAGATGTGATGGCGGATATGCCTTGGGAACTGAAAATGCCAAAGATTATCGGTGTGAAATTAACTGGTAAGTTGGATGGTTGGACTTCTGCAAAAGATGTCATTTTGAAAGTGGCAGGTATCCTTACGGTAAAAGGAGGTACTGGTGCAGTAGTTGAATATTTTGGCCCCGGTGCTAAAAGATTATCTTGTACGGGTAAAGGTACAATCGGTAATATGGGCGCAGAGATTGGAGCGACTACTTCTACGTTCGGATATGATGCGGCTATGAAGCGTTATTTAAAAGCTACTGGTAGAGCCGATGTAGCTAAATTAGCCGATGCAGTAAAAGAACACTTAACAGGTGATCCTGAAGTTTATAAGAAACCTAAAGATTATTTCGATCAAGTTATTGAGATTAACTTGTCTAAATTAGAGCCACATATTAATGGCCCTTATACACCAGATGCAGCTTATCCAATTTCTGAATTTGGTAAGGTCGTAAAAGAGAAGGGCTACCCACAAAAGTTGGAGGTAGGCTTGATCGGTTCTTGTACGAATTCTTCTTATGAAGATTTAACAAGAGCAGCTTCTTTAGCACAACAAGCTGCTAAAAAAGGGCTTAAAGTTGCTTCTGAATTTACTATTACACCGGGGTCTGAGCAAATTAGATTTACGGTAGAAAGAGATGGTGTATTAGATGATTTTGAAAAGATTGGTGGTGTTGTTTTAGCCAATGCTTGTGGACCATGTATCGGTCAATGGGCAAGGCATACAGATGATCCAAATCGTAAAAACTCTATCATCACTTCTTTCAATAGAAACTTTGCTAAGCGGAATGATGGTAATCCTAATACACATGGATTTGTAGCTTCTCCAGAAATAGTAACTGCAATGGCAATGGCTGGAGATATGTGCTTCAACCCTTTAAAGGATAAACTAGTCGGCGCTAATGGTAGAAAATTTAAGTTAAAGCCACCTGTCGGTGTAGAGCTACCGCCAAAAGGCTTTGATGTAGAAGATGCAGGATTTGTTCCAGCTATTGAAGATGGTAGCAAGGTGAAAGTATCTGTATCAAAAAGTTCTGATCGTTTACAATTACTAACACCTTTTAAGAAACTAACACAAGCCAAGTTAAAGAAAATGCGGGTGTTAATTAAGGCGAAGGGTAAGTGTACAACGGATCATATCTCTATGGCTGGACCATGGTTGAAGTTTAGAGGTCACTTAGAAAATATCTCTCAGAACTGTTATATCGGTGCGATTAATGCTTTTAATGGAGAAACCAATAAAGTATTAAATGTCGAAACAGGAAAGTACGGACCAGTTCCTACTACAGCTATTTACTACAGAGATAATAATATTGGTTCTGTTGTATTTGGAGAAGAGAACTTAGGAGAAGGTTCTTCTAGAGAACACGCGGCAATGGAACCTAGATTTTTAGGAGTGAATGCAGTAATTGTGAAATCTTTTGCGCGAATCCACGAAACGAACTTGAAGAAGCAAGGAATGTTAGCCTTGACTTTCAAGAATCCTGCTGATTACGATAAGGTTCGCCAAGATGATTATGTATCTATTACTAATTTTAAGGATTTTGCTCCTGGCAAAACTTTAACGATTAAATTAGATCATGCAGATGGTACTTCAGAGAAATTTGAAGTAAAGCATACCTACAACCAAGCTCAAATTGATTGGGTCAATATGGGTTCTGCTTTGAATAAAATCAGAAAAGAAATGAAAGCTTCTTAAGGAATGAAAGAATAATAAATATAATAGTTATTGTTTTTTATTCCTAATACCCTACATAAGGTATATTTTATAAAAAGACTATTCCATATTGCTTGGAATAGTCTTTTTTTTATAGTTAAGGTAAATTTCTTTCTGATTTGATGAGTTGGGCAGATTTTTTGTATCTACTTATTTGTTAGGAACGAGGGATAAATAAAGTTTACGATTTAAAATGAAGATTTTTTACTTTAGACAACTTGAAAAAATGAGATTTTATCTGGTATAAATGAACATTTTTTCAAGGCAGTATAAAGGACAAAAGACCATTTTAAATGTA
>CAKZUM010000148.1 GCA_937921525.1 uncultured Saprospiraceae bacterium | reverse complement strand
TACTGGACATTGTTTAGAACAGAGAGCAGAGAAGAGAGAGTAGAGACGTATTTCGATCAGAGAACGACGAAATTTCGTCCTTTTTTAAACGTAATCTGTCTCTATTCTCTACTCTCGCTTCTCTGTTCTTTGAAATGTCCAGTAGTATGTTTACATTCTTAAACAACTTCCATATACAAATGTGCTAAAACTACGCTTTTAGTAATCCTAAGCATTAAATCCACTCTCCTATTACTATCTAAAACATCCTTCACCACCACCCTTTCACAAGGCTGGTTACAACTTTTTAAAAAATGTTAAAGAGAACTACACTATTAATGGTAGCATTGCTAATAGGAGCCATGCAGCTATATGCTACACAAGTGCCTTTAGAAGAGGCTGCTACAATAGCTAAAGATGTTTTTACTAGAAATGCTAAAACAGCTACTAAAAACTTACAGCAAGTGCGAGTGGTTTCTAAATTTGTTCAGCAAACCGCTGGTGTTCCTGACTATTACATATTCAATCTGCAGCCTACAGGTTTCGTTATTATCTCGGCTGATGATCGGTATAATCCAATTCTAGCCTTCTCCGAAGAAAGTCATATTGATTTTGACAATGAAATAGTCAATATTGGTTTAATGGGTACTTTGTCAAAGCACGAACAACGAATTAAATATCTTCGAAAAAACAATATAAAATCACCTATTACTGTTCAAACAGAATGGCAAAAATTAAGGAGTGGTGCTGCTACTCGTTCCTCTAGGAGTAATGTGCAGGTTGGTCCATTAACAACAACGAAATGGAATCAAGGAGAACTGTACAATGCAGAGTGCCCTGCGGACGAAACGACTGCTGCGGAAGGCCCTGATGGTAGAACCTACTGTGGTTGTGTGCCAATCGCAATGGCGCAATTAATCAAATACCACAATTACCCGGCTCAAGGAAATGGGTCGAATGAGTATGAGGATAACAACTTCGGAACACAATCGGCAGACTTTTGTACCACCGAATACAATTGGGATAACATGCCAGACGCATTAACAGAACCTAATGCAGATGTATCCAACTTGATTTATCAAATGGGGGTAGCTTCTTTTACACAGTATAGCACCGAGTATACGGAAACCTACTTTTCTTATGTAAGAGACGCTTATGTCAATTATTTTGGGTATGACCAAGCCGCTACTTGGTTTTTTGATGGCAATACTTTTGACCAATTTGCCGTAGTAGCAAAAAAAGATTTAGACAGAGGCCTTCCTTTATTATTGACAGGTACTGCTTCTAATCTAGTGGGTCATACTTGGGTAACAGACGGATATGGTTATTTCTCTGATTCTGATAAAGCAGAATATTTTCACTTCAACTGGGGTTGGGGTGGCGACAATAATGGCTGGTTTTTAGACTCAGGTACTTCTTGGTTGCCTTTAGAAGGTCAGGGAGATGGTGTAGCAGAAATTACTTATTACTGGGATAGATGGGTCTTACATAATTTATATCCTGCGGAAGTAACTTGCCAAACACCTCCTCTATCAGAGGTCAGTGTCAATGGTATTTCAAATGGCTATGCTTGGTTGAATCAACATAATTTTTACTTAGATCAACAAGAAGTATCTTTCCGATATAGAGAATCTGGTACGACTAACTGGATTACAACAGATCCAATCGAAGAAAAAAATTACCTATTAAGTAATCTCAAATCAGGTACCCAATATGAGTACCAAGGTAGAAGAAAATGTTGTGGCAGTGGTTGGTCTGACTATACCGAAACACAAACATTTGTCTCTAGTGGCGAGCGAGTCAGTCCAGATCCAACAGATGGACCAGACCCAACAGAATCTACTTGTGAGATCATTCCTACATCTGGTTTAACGACTAGTAGTATCGGAGATAATAATGCTTATATATATACTACCCAGCCATATGGTCAGGTCAATAATCAATTTCGATATAGAGTAGTCGGTACTACTGATTGGACTACCTCTAATACGAGTACTACTTATTACCGTTATTTAAGCGGTCTTTTAGCTGGCACTCAATACGAATTTCAAGTAAGACACGAATGTACGGCTAACGATTGGTCGGAATATTCTGCCGCTCAAAACTTTACGACTACAGGAACTGCTGTAGGTGGCGGCGGAAATAATAATGACGGTGGTGATGTTACAGATGGTGGTAATGATGGTAATGATAGTAATACAGACGCTGGTTGCGCTTCAAGTATCAATGGCAACAACTTATATACCAGTAGTATCGGTGGTTCGGCTGCCTATGTATATACACCTCAACCTAATGGCGCTGTAAACAATCAGTTCCGTTACCGTCCAATGGGTTCAAACACATGGACGACAACCAATATTGCGACTACTTACTATAGATATTTGAGTGGTTTATTAGAAGGTACGACTTATGAATACCAAGTCAGTGAACAATGTGCTGATGGTACTTATTCTGACTTTTCTACCACAGCTACATTCACAACAACAGGTACACCTGCAAATGGTGGGTCTGATGGGAATAATGGGAGTGAAAATGATGGAAATAATGATGGAGGTGGAAACGGTGGAGCTAATACAAACGAAACTTGTGATTTGAGTATCAATGGTACTAGCCTATATACTAGTAGCACTAGTGGTTCGGCTACTTATGTGTACACGCCACAACCAATAGGTGCGGTTAATAATCAGTTCCGATATAGACAAACGGGTACATCTGCTTGGTCTTATACCAATGTAGCCACTACCTACTATCGTTACTTATCAGGGCTTACTGCTGGTACAACTTATGAGTTCCAAGTACAGCAAGAATGTGAAGAATTGGTTTGGTCTGAATTTTCTGGATCAGCTTTCTTTACAACCACTACTAGTTTCCAATCAGATGGTCCTGCTAGTAAACCACATGACTATGCTACTTTCCAAAGATTAGCGGTGGCACAAGCACCAACAAAAATTCAAGTAAGTCCGAATCCAGTACAACAGGTATTTGAATTTAGTGCTAATGAGGATTTTGCGGTAGGAGCTACTTTGCACATCTATAATACACAAGGTAAGCAGTTACAGTCAATTCCTTTATCTACTGGTCAACAACGACAACGAGTAAATATTGAGGGCTTAAATGCCGGTATCTATTTGGTACAGTACCAAACGGCAACTACCTCTCAAACTGTAAAGTTTATTAAAAAATAAAGAGTAAAAAGTTCCTATAAAAAACGAAAGGCTTGGCAGATACACTACCAAGCCTTTCGTCTTATAAAAAAGAGTCCACACAAAAGAAACTACGGAGTAGTTGAACATGAATAACCTCGGATGAAATCCGAGGATGAGCATGGCATGAGCGTGAGCATGGCATGAGCGTGAGCATGGCATAAGCGTGAGCATGGCATAAGCGTGAGCATACCCCACTCTCAAAACTGAAACTTCCCCCGATGCACCTGCCGCACCCCATTCCGTCGATCCTCAAAATACTTCTTGATCGAAAAAGAAGAAGAAGTAAAAGCGATTTCTTTCCAAGGAATCTCCTCTTCCGTAAATAGCCGAACTTCCAAACTTTCAATAGTAGGCCCAAAATCCAAATCCTGCAAATCCGCTAAAAAGTGCATATACACTTGATTGATTTTAGGAATGCTGTATAAAGTATGTAAGCCAATAATTTTCACCATAGACATCGTTTCCTCCCGCACCTCTCGCACTGCCCCATCCTCTACCGACTCCCCATTTTCCATATACCCCCCAGGCACATTCCAAAAACCTGTTCTTGGAGAAATGCCTCTTTTACAAAGTAATACCTTATCTTCCCATATAGGCAATGCACCCGTAATGACTTTTGGATTTTGATAATGGATTGTTTCACAATTATCACAAACATATCTAGGGATCGAATCCCCTTCGACTGCTTTGAATACTACCTTATGACCACAATTGCTACAAAAATTCATTGTTTGTTATAATATGGTGAATAGTTCTAAATTTGCCCTTTCTCACCTCCCAGCCTCCTAAAGGCAGAGTTGATTGGTTCTAGATTTGAACGGTGGCAGAAAATCATACATCATAAATTTTAAATCATACATCATAGATCTATCTAATTTCACATAATGGGCAGATTTATGATGTATGAACTATGATTTATGATTTTTAGAACCAATCACCCCTGCCAACCCACAAGGGGGAGCGAAATGGGAAAAGTTCAGAAAACAGGAATAATCTATAAAGTTTGTGCGTCGTTCCTTAGCTAGTCTTGTCTGATTTACTTATTTAATCCTAAGTCGCCTCCTGCATAGCCTTAGCAGCATGCTGTATAGAACGCACGATATTATGATAGCCCGTACATCGACAGAAATTGCCCTCTAAGGCTTCTCTAATTTCATGTTCTGATGGATTAGGATTATTTTTCAATAGATCAGTTGCGGTCATCATCATCCCGGGGGTACAAAAACCACATTGCAAACCATGTTCTTCTTTAAATCCTTCTTGGATAGGGTGTAGGTTGCCATTACTACCTAATCCTTCTACCGTTGTGATTTCACAACCATCCGCCTGTACGGCTAGCATGGTACAAGATTTTACCGCTTTACCATCTACATGTATGGTGCAAGCACCGCAACTGCTGGTATCGCAACCTATATGGGTACCAGTTAGAGATAGTTTTTCTCTTAGAAAATGAACTAGTAAATCCCGACTTTCTACCGTAGCGGTATGGGTTTTACCATTCACTGTAACAGAAATGTTATTCGTCATATTATTAGGTTTTAAGTGATGAGTTTTGACTATTAATTATTTTGATTTATTAATTAAGAAACGGCTTCTTCTGCGATATGGGCTTCTAGCGCAGAAAAAACCTCTTTGGTAATCACATTCGCTACCCCTGATAAAACACGCTGTCCAGTACGTGCGATAACACCAGAGAGATCCGCTTTACCATCAAAAGCTAACAACGTCCTATTTTCCCCTTGCTCAGATAATTGCATATCCACTTTTACTTGAGCATTTCCAATTTTACTTAATTGCTCCATTTGGATAGTAAAAGAAGTAGGTTCTTGTTTGTTGACAACAGCCAGGTTACCTGTGAAAGTGCTTTTTACGGGGCCAATTTTAATTTTTGA
>CAKZUM010000147.1 GCA_937921525.1 uncultured Saprospiraceae bacterium | reverse complement strand
ATTAGAAGACCAAGTGTCTAGCATCCAAGAGGATTTTTCGAGATTCTCTAGAAAGCTTCCTATCATATCTACGGTTCCTTCATCGCCTGAGTCAGAGGCGGATTTCAAGACTTTTCTAAAATTTTCAATCAATATTTTGTGATTTTTTAATAATGTGAGAACCATATCTCTATCCGACAATGTTTCCTTTACCTCCTGAATTTGGGCGTATTCTAGATAGTCCGAAATTGTGCTCATTGGCTTGTGTCGTAGGGTCAGGATTCGCTCCGCTATCTCGTCTATTTTTACACGAGCATCATTGTAGAGTTCTTCAAATTTTTCATGCAATTCAAAGAAGTTTTCTCCTTGAACGTTCCAATGAAAATTTCTCAAATTTTGGTAATACAAGTGGTAATTGGCGAGCAGGTGATTTAAACCTTTCACAGTTTCTCGTACTTTTGATTTTTCAAATCCTAGGTAGTTCATATCTGTTTCTTTTTGTATGTGTGGTACGATGGTTGGTTTATCAGATTTCATAATTTTTGAATTTGTTAGTTCGGAAAAAGGATGGCCCTCAGTCTACTATTTTTAGAATCTAAACACGGCCTGTAACATTCCATTATTATTAGGAAGATCTGTAGAATCTTCTAATGTGACATTTCCGCTTTTCAAATACGTATTGACTGCGGCATTATTTAATAGGCAATAATTATTTTGATGTTGAGCATCATCAACAAGAATGGTATTCTTTGACTCATCCTGTACTCCCCAAATAAGTGGAGTATCCCTATCAATAAATAAGGTATCTATTCTTCCGTTTTTGGCAGCTGGAATAACTTCCTCTCGATTGGAAGATGCTTTTCCGTTAGCTAATGCCAAGCCAAATTCTTCCTTCCATTCATTTGTTTGTTGATCTATCAATTCTTGAATAGCTGGCCATGCTTTCTCGTGCAAAAGTACAGGGTCATCCGATTCTGGATTACCATTTATACTTGCGTCGATAATATTGCTGTAAGAGGAAACAGACTTGTAAATAGGCACTAAATAATCTACCGCTGCAATAATCATAGGGGCATCCTCATCGTGAAGCATTTCCATTAATCCCTTATCAATTTGTCGAAAGTAGCTTTCTATCTGTATCGTTTTGTTATCTTTCCCTCCTTGACCATGATAGGTGATATGGTTGCCACCGCCGTGCGCTTGCAATACCTGGGAATCCTCAACCGCTACAAGGGTACTTTCTAAACTTTCAGGAACTAGATCATTAATAATCACAGGTGTAATACTGTATTTGTTGCCTTCGAAAAAGCGCACTTCATTCTGACTCAATGCAAGTAAGAAAAAACGTTTCTTCCCAGTAATCGCTTCTAGCAGCGGAAATAAATAAAAATGATTATTGACATAAGTCATTGTGCGGAATGTAACGGGTAAGGAAAAATATTCAAACTTTCCTGGACCGATAAATACCGCCAATCCATCCGACTGACGAATCCAAAAATCATCATTATCCAACAGTTCATAAGCAGAGGATAAATACGCTAATGCCGCCGGCTTACTTAAAGGAGAATGTTGAATTTTTTCGTCCATTAGTAGATTGACCGCTTCGTCTAATTGATTTTTAAATCTAATTTTTTCTGCTTGTCCGTCACCTACTCTATCTGTAGGGATGAGAATAGTAATGCAATTATTACTATCTGACTTTACTTGAGCTAACTGTTCAAATTTATTTTTATTAAATCTCATGATATTTTGTTTTTGTTGAAAAATACGTTCCTACCATTACATAGAATGGTGGCAGTAGCAATAGGCTACAGTCCGAAGAGGACGATAAGTATGACGTAATTAAGAGAACTGAAGTTTTACCTCTTAGTAACAACAAAACAATAACTTCCGCATCTGCCTCTATTCTTTTCCAGTTTGAGAAACTTAAAAAATAAGTCCGTAGCCCTGCTATGCACTGATTTTTTAAATTTCTCAAACAGAAAAATAATTAGAGCCAACTTGCGGAATTTATTATTTCGTTGTTACTTAGCGTAATCACTACTACTTTGAATTCCATTCTATAAACACTAATATTTTAATTAGTAAAGTGATTCCTAATGAGCTACTACTGTCACAAAATCAAAGCAATTATAAAATGTCAATAATCCCGCTCGAAAATCAAGGCAATCAGATAAATCAAGTAAATCAAGGTCAATTTATTTGTCGCTCCTTCCCTTCCCAATAAGGTTTACGCACATCCCGCTTCAATAACTTCCCAGCACCAGAAAGCGGAAACGGTTCTGTGCGGAATTTAATACTTCTAGGACATTTATAATTTGCGATATACTCCTTCGTTTTAGCAATAATATCTTCCTCTGTAGCCGTATGGCCTTCTTTCAAAATCACTTCTGCATGCACCTGTTCTCCCCATTCTGCATGAGGGATTCCAATCACTACCGCTTGCTGAATAGCAGGGTGATTGTGCATCGCATTTTCTACCTCCGCAGAATAAACATTTTCACCACCAGAAACGATCATATCTTTTACACGATCTACTAAAAAGATAAAGCCTTCCTCATCCATATACCCAGCATCACCAGTATGCACCCAGCCATTTCGTAAGGAAACTGCTGTTTCCTCTGGTTTGTTCCAATATCCGACCATGGCATTAGGCCCTTTGACGGTGATTTCACCAATTTCCCCAAGTGGTAATTCTGTTCCATCCTCTCCGACAATTCTAATTTCCACACAAGGAATAGCTTGACCCGCTGATTTTAATTTACCTGCAAACGGGCCTTCTGTAGTATGGTATTTTGTACCCAACATAGTGGCAAGAGGTGCCAATTCTGTTTGTCCATAACCTTGTGCAAAGGAAGCTTCAGAGAAAGTCTCCATTGCCTGAATTAATACCGATTCCGCAATAGGGGAGGCACCGTATAAGATAAATTCCAAAGAAGATAAATCTGCATCTTTCACGCTCGGATCATTAATCACCATTTGGATCATAACTGGCACCAATAGGGCATGTGTTGCTTTTTTTGCTTCTATCGCTTGGATTGTTCCAGCAGGTGTAAACATAGGGATAAATACATGAGTAGAACCTGCTAGTACGCCTCCTTGAGTCATCGCACCATCCGCTAAATGAAACATTGGAGCAGCATGTAAGACTCTATTCTCTTCATTCAAATTAATTAGACTGACTAGAGCGATTGCGCTAGACCACATATTAGAGTGCGTCAACATTACTCCCTTTGGAAAACCTGTTGTTCCACCTGTATAATAGATACCTGCCAAATCTGCGTCTCCTCTCCCTGCATCAGGGGCAGGCTGGTGTACTTGAAGTAATTTTTCGTAACTCAACATCCCCTCTGGCAACTCCCCATCTCCTATGAAAATGACCTTTTTTAAAGGTACACCTTGTGCTTTCAAAGCAGGAACCATCTTTGCAAATGCGTCATCTACCACTAATACCTCCGCCCCTGCATCTTTTAAAGAATAAGCATTTTCAGGTGCAGACCAGCGAATGTTCAAAGGCACTACACAAGCACCCGCCCAAGGAACTCCAAAATAATATTCAAAATAACGGTCGGAATTTAAAGCTAATATGGCCACTCGATCTCCTTCTTGTACGCCAATACTTTTCAAGGCACCTGCAAAGCGAGCGACTCGATCTTTTAATTGTTTCCAAGTATGCTGTCGATCACCGTTGATCGTAGCAATCTTGTTTCCTCTTATTTGTGCATTACGATGAATACTTTGAGTTAGGTAGTACATAATAATTTAGTATTGAGTGAGTTATTTATCGAAATATTTGATTTTAAAATTAAGGGATTAAAGTAGGAAAAATTGTTTAATTTTGTCTAGTATATCATATATTTTTTTACGAAAACATCAGATTCTCTACAATGGAAGAAACGATAGAAATTACAACCCTTCAGATCAATCAAGACAATGACTATGCAGTTGTTCAAATAAATAATGGTAAAGTCAACGGTATTACCACTAAATTATTAGCGGATTTAAAGTATACTTTTAGAGCATTAAATCAAGATGATGCTAATAAAGGAATTATACTGACTGGAAGACCCCACTGCTTTAGTGCAGGCATTAATGTGAAAGCCCTTGCGCTGTCGAGTCCAGAAGAGGTCAACCAATTTTGGATAGAATATCATGGTGCATTACAGGAAATGGTACGGTATTCAAAACCATTTGTCTGTGCGATTACGGGCTTCGCACCTGCTGGAGCGACTATTTTAGCCTGCACCGCAGATTATCGAATCATGGGTAAGGGAGAAAAGCATAAGATCGGGATGCACGAATTTAAGATGTCCATGCAAATTCCAGAGTTGCTGTGTGATATATATGCCTATGTGTTAGGTGAGAAAGTAGCTTGGGAGGCTGTTCAAAAAGCAAAACTGTTTTCTAGTGACGAGGCATTGGAAGTAGGTTTGGTCAATGAATCTGTAGAAGTCGAAGAAGTGATGGAGCGAGCTGAAAAATATATAAAAAAGCAAATAGCGGTATACGGAAAGGTATACAGTACTTCTAAGCGTTTTTTCAGAAAAGGCTTATTGGATATTGTTGATCGGGATTTTGAACCGATGTTAGCGGAAATCGCTTCTGACAATGAAGATCCATATGTTAGGAAAATGATGGAGATGTTTTTGGCTAGTTTGAAGAAATAACTTGATTTTGATTAGAGGGCTAACTAGACAAAATTCAATGCGGATTCTTTCGGATCGTCTGTATTAAATACCTTCAATAGATCGTGAACCTTTTCTTAAAATATAGGGCGAACGAAAAGTCGTTTTTATAATATGTATTAGTGGAAGAAAGTTACAAACTTTCAAAATATTAGGTTGAAGTTACAAACTTCAACCATCGACCCAAACATTTTCCAATGAATTACATATTACGATTTTGACTT
>CAKZUM010000146.1 GCA_937921525.1 uncultured Saprospiraceae bacterium | reverse complement strand
TGGAATAGAAATTTATAGTTAAATTTTCGCATAATTCGGCAAGATTATCCAGCTAGTTGACACTAGCTATATGAAAGTTTTACCACGGATTCACGGATTAAGCTAAGAAGTTGTTTAATCCGTGAATCCGTGGTAAAAATGTCAACTACTTGTACATTTAAGATAATCTTGTTCATAATTCTCTAGTTCTAGTTATGTAGTAAACTATTTCAATTCCTAATTTACCAATTTCGCGATCGCTGCTTCTGCTTTTTGAAACGAAAAACTATCCCATACAACTTTCATTTTATCTTGTATCTGTGCAGTACACAAATTCCCGATACTACCTTCATGCGTATGTACTACCTCTGTGCTTGGATTAAAATCACCAACATCTATTTGCTTGCCCACTATTTTGTAAGCATCTCTAAATGGTACGCCACTTAGGACTAACTTATTGACTTCTTCTACAGAAAATAAGTATTGATATTTCTCCTCTTCTACAATACCCGTTTTAATACCAATGTGATGTAGCATATAATCTGCTATTTGCAGGCAATCTTTTAACTCTTGTAGTGCAGGAAATAAAGACTCTTTTAATAATTGAAAATCTCTATGATACCCAGCAGGAAGATTATTGATCGTCATGCTGATCTCCGTAGGCAGACTTTGCAGCTTATTACATTTTGCTCGGATCAATTCAAAAACGTCTGGATTTTTTTTATGTGGCATGATACTCGACCCTGTTGTTAACTCGTCAGGGAAGCTAATAAAATTATAATTTTGATTCGTATACAAACAAACATCCATTGCAAATTTTCCAAGCGTACTTGCAATCGCTGCTAATGCAAAACTCAAAAACAATTCCGATTTCCCACGCCCTAGCTGCGCGTGTATGACATTATAATTTAGATTTTCAAAACCTAATAACTTAGTAGTCATTGTTCGATTCAAAGGAAAAGAAGAACCATATCCTGCCGCAGAACCTAAGGGATTTTGATTGACTATTTTGTAAACAGATTGAAGCAAAGTAACATCATCTACTAAGCTTTCTGCATACGCACCAAACCATAAGCCAAAAGACGAAACCATCGCTACCTGCAAATGTGTATAGCCCGGCATTAGATCGCTTTTGTGCTGTTCGCTGAGTTGGAGTAAGGTTTCAAAAAGATCTTTTGTTGATTCTGCAAGCTCTTTTATTTCTCCTCTAAAAAATAATCTTAAATCTACTAACACTTGATCATTTCTAGATCGACCGCTGTGTATCTTCTTTCCAATATCTCCTAAACTTTGAGTCAATAATAATTCTATTTGGGAATGCACATCCTCAATTCCATCCTCTATAACAAAATTTCCTTTTTCTACTTCTTGATATAGCTGCTTCAATTTGACTTGTAATTGAGATAGTTCTTCTTTCTCTAATAAGCCGATACTTTCTAACATTTCAATATGTGCCAAAGAGCCTGCTATATCATATTTAGCCAACCATAAATCTAATTCTCTATCCTTACCAACTGTAAAGTTTTCAATTCTTTTATTAATGGTAGTATCTTTTTGCCAAAGCTTCATAATGGGTAAGAGTATGTTTTTATAAAAGAAAATGAGGGTATTGGTTTCTTGACAATTCCGTTCTTTCAGCGTCAAGTAGAATCTAGCAGTCAACATCATACATCTGATTCCTGACAGCAAAGTGGTCTGATTTCTGACTTCTCAAAAAATCATACAGGTACCTTAGCTTTAAAAATTAAAGCTTCTTGCTTAGGTAAAATCTTATAAGGTGTATTGGCTTCGATTAAAAAGATTTCTCCCTTCTTGATTGTTAGCTCTTTACCGCCTCCTAAGATAGCTCCCTCTCCTTCAATTACAATTATTATCTGAATACTTGCATGTTTTTCTATGCGATAAATCTGTCCTTTATCTAATTTTATTTCGCTTAACTCAAAATCAGGTGCAGTTGTTTTAAAGACCTTCTCTGTGGCAGATATAGGAGAACCTACTAAGATTTTAGGGCTAACTGATTCAAAGACCAAGTGAGCCATCAATTCTGGGACATTAATATATTTCTGTGTTAAGCCTCCTCTAAATACATTATCTGAATTAGCCATTAGTTCCACATTAATCCCTTCAAGATAGGCATGGGGAATACCAGCATCTTGAAAAATACCTTCTCCTTTTTTCAACTTAACTAAATTAAATAAATAGACTGAAAAAATACCTCTATCATAATGCCCATCCACCGTATATTCTTCAAATGCCTTGGCTGCCCAATAATCTGCTTGGTTCTTTTCTAATGTTCCTGCTTCATGTGCTGGTTGTAATCTTTTCCATAGTGGGTCTAGTACAAAATCTACTGCCTCTTGTGGCATCTCCATCACCGCTCTATACAACGAAAAAATATTGTTATCTTTAAAGGAAGGAACAAGCACTCTAAATTCTGGAATTGCCAAAACTTCATTTATGCCCTCTATAGATTTGAAGCCATGCAGTAACCAAAAATTGGTAATGGCTATCATTATTTCTGGCTTATGGTTATCATCTCGATAGGTTCGATTAGGGGCAATTCGATCTATCCCACTTTCTTCCTCTTTGGCAAATCCTATTTCTGCTGCTTTTTTACTCGGATGTGCCTGAATAGATAGCATCTTATTCACATCCAGTACTTTAAACAAAAAAGGTAGTTGTTCGCCAAACTTAGCAATCACACTTTTTCCAAGTATTCGTTTAGCGTCCTTCTTGAGAAATTGGGCTAAATCCTTTGTATCTTTATTGTTGAGAATTTTTGCAGGCCCTTTGATATGTGTTCCCATCCATAGCTCTGCGTAAGGTTCTTTATCTGTATTATCTATTTCTAACAAATTAGGAAGAAAGGATTTCCCTCCCCAAGCATAATGTTGTATTGCTCCTTTAAGTCTGTGAATCGCCATATAATCCGTATATAAATCGTGTCTTGTTTTCGCTCAATTATAAATTAAACTTTTAAAATAAAATACCTATTCGAAGGGTAATACTTTGTATTACAGCTTTAGACCTTTCCTGTGTACCATCTGTTTTAAGTCCGCTATCATCTGTTACATCAGATATTCCTTGTTGATAATATAAACCGCCCACAAAAGCTGTATCTTCAGACAAAGCATAGTGAATACCGCCACCGAAGCCCCAATTTACATTAAATAAATTGACGTCTTTTTTAATGTTTTCTCTTTCTGTATCTAATCGAGAAGTTCCTTTAATATCTCCTCTTGCTTGTACCTTGACTCCTAAAGAAAAAAGTGGAATTTCAGCAAAGTATCTAATATAACCAAATTCCTTTGTCCGCATTTTCAAACCCAATGGCACCTCTATGTACTGTATGTGATATTTTAAGTTAACGCCGCCAGGCAGGGCCGTTAAAGCTGTATCACTTAACTCTGATCTTGACCAAAAGTTACCACCTTCTTCATGTAGTAGTGTTCCTCCTTGGTTGAATGCAAAGTTAACCCCAGATATCAAGGCATAATTTTCTCTAAAGTAATATTCGCCCATCATTCCCAATCGCATTCCTACCACACTCCCATTCCCATTAATTGCTTTATCATCCGTTGATAGCCAACTAACCGATGGGCTTAATTGAAAACCTAGTCGCAATTCGCCATTATTCGCACTATTGTAATCTTGAGTATATTGCGCTTGCGCTAAAATACTAAGTCCTAGAAAATATATAATTCCTAAAACAATTTTTTTCATCATTACTTTGTTTCGTTTATACAGAGCGTATAAATAGGTTTACCAAATTTCATATACGTTTAATGAAACGGTTGTTTCCAAATTAAATTCTAAGTATCTCAATTTTATAAAATGGACAGAAAATCTATGTCAAAAACGACAATTTTTCAATTTATTGGATATATATCTATCTTAATTTTAGGACTTACTAGCTGTTGGGGCGGCAAAAATAAGCATATTCCTGATGTAAGTGGGATAACTGTGGACTATAAAATTAATCGTTTTGAACAAGACTTCTTTGCTTTAGATACTAACGATATTACTAGTTCTATTGCTGCTCTAGAAAAAAAATATCCAGAATTTACTAATTTTTATCTCCAAAGTGTCCTACAGATTAAAAAGCCTTGGGATACTACTGGGGTCTATTTGCAGCACATTAAGGGGTTCTTGGGCTTTCCTTTTACCCAACAATTATATGATACCACTCAAATTGTATATGGAGATTTTTCTTCTATTCAACAAGAAATAGACCAAGGTTTTCAATTTTATAAATACTATTTTCCAGAGAAAGAAATCCCTACGATTTATACTTTTATTTCTGAATTTACTTACGGCATTCTTTTTCCTCCAAATGAAAATGCTATTGGGGTTGGATTGGATTTATTTTTAGGTGCAGAATATCCTTACTATTATTACCCTCCTTTAAGTTTACCTGCTTATATTGCTCGAACTCAGGACAAGGCGCATTTGCCAGCAAAAATATTTCAAGCTATAGCTGCTGATTTGGCTGGTGAACAAAAAGGCAGTAAATTTATAGACCAAATTGTTCATAATGGTAAGCAATTATACTTACTGGATCGTTTTCTTCCATACACGCAAGACAGCATAAAATTAGGCTTCACAAGTGCTCAAACGGAATGGTGCCAAGAGAATGAATTAGCGATGTGGGCATTCTTCCTAAAAGAAGAGCTTCTATATTCTAACGAACACAAGAAATTTAAAAGCTTGGTGAGTGATAGTCCTCGTGCTTCTGGTATGCCGGAGGAAGCACCTGGAAAGGCTGGTAATTGGATGGGCTGGCAAATAGTTAATGCCTATATGGATCGTTTCCCTGAGACAAGTCTACAAGAGTTAATTGACTTGAAAGATGGTACTGAAATGCTCAATAAATCTCGTTACAAACCTAGAAGTTAAAATATATAATTATGTCTGTAATTTCTGTAAAAGGTATTTCTGTTTCTTTTGATCGAAAAAGAGTCTTATCTAATATCTTCCTTGAAATAGAAGCAGGAAAAATTTATGGTGTTGTTGGACCAAATGGTGCTGGTAAATCTACCTTATTTAAGGCAATGCTAGGTTTGGTCGAAATGGATAACGGTAGTGTTACAGTAGAAGGAAAACCAATAGAAGAAAAAAGAAAAAAAGTCGTGTACGTTCCTCAAAAAAATGATGTCGATTGGCAGTTTCCAGCCACCGTATTTGACATTGTATTAATGGGGCGTTATCCACATAAAGGCGTTTTTCAAAAGCTTGATAAAAAAGACACAGAAATTGCCATGCACGCCTTAGAAGAAGTGGGGATGACGGCTTTTAAAGAACGTCAAATTGGAGAACTTTCTGGAGGTCAACAACAGCGGGTCTTTCTAGCGAGAGCATTATGTCAAGAGTCTGATATTTTTTTTCTAGATGAGCCGTTTGTTGGAGTGGATGTGACTACGGAAGAAAAGATTATTCAAATCTTAAAAAAACTAGCCGCCGAAGGAAAAACCTTATTGGTGGTACATCATGATCTATCTACCGTTGAGAAATATTTCGACAAAGTCATTTTATTAAATCAGCGTTTAGTGGCATATGGAGATACCGATATTATATTTAATGAAGAAAATGTTGCTAGAGCTTATGGCGGACAGTTACCTATTCTTCATAAGATGGGCAATTTATAGGAAGAATTGAGAATGAAAAATTGAGAATTGAAATCTCTGTTCTCTCATCTCTGTTCTCTCTTCTGATTTTATATTAAAAGAGTGATATATCGGGGCTAACATACCACTCTTATAAGGTAGGTTGAAAATAACTGTGCAATTGTATAAATGTTGATGAGGGGATTCATAACATTTTCTCATAGTATGAATATGTTATCAAATATAAGTCGAAACAACTTTGATTTCCAAATAAATTTTCATAGATTTATTTTGATAATAAATAAATTAGCCAAATAAAATATTTTAAACAATATAAATACAAGTTTTATATAAAATATATTTCTATTTTCACAGTAAATCCTAAACACGCTTACTATGAATAATAACTGGAAAGAAGCACTCCATTTCTCTCAAAGAGAAAGGCGAGGTATATTTGTTTTTGTAAGTATCATAGTTGTATTTTTATGCTTACCTCCCTTCTTAGAAAAGTATCTAGAAACTTCTGAAGCGGTCGATTTTACAGACTTCAAATTGGCTATTAAAGAGTATGAGGCAAGTCGGTTGACATCTTCCAATATTGATACTCCCAACCTCCCTCCACAATCCCCTGTCAATCCCAATACGGCTTCTCTGGAAGATTTACTTAGCTTGGGTATTACGAAACCCATTGCTCAAAGAATCATTAATTACAGAAATGCGAGTGGCAGTTTTTCTAAAAAAGAGGATTTGAAAAAAATATATGGACTAAAGGAATCCATGTATCAAGGTATTCAAAAATATATTCATATTCCTCCAAGTACGCCCATTAAAAAAAACAAACCTCGATCAAAAAAAATAGCTAAACAACAACGGATCAAACCGTTTAAATTTGATCCTAACACAATTAGCCAACAACAATTAACTTCTATGGGACTGCCAACTAAAGTTGTTAATCAAATAGTCAATTACAGAAGGAAGGGTGGTTCTTTTAAAAGGAAGGAAGATCTACAAAAAATATACGCACTAAGCGATCAACAATACCAACAATTAGCTCCTTTTATTATCCTCCAAAAAACTTCTTTGCCTGCTCCAAAATCTCCTCCCTTTTACAATACACCAAGCTCCAAAATCATTGCTAAGAATATTCAAATTGACATTAATGTAGCGTCTCTTGAAGAATGGCAGCAGTTACATGGGATAGGCCCTTATTATGCAAAAAAGATTGTTAATTTTCGAGATAAACTTGGTGGGTTTTCTTCCATAGATCAAGTAGGAACTACCTATGGATTGCCTGATTCTGTCTTTCAAAAAATCAATGCGCAGCTAGTCGCTTCACCGCTGACGAATACTTTATTTGTTAATACTGTTTCTATAGAAGACTTGACGGCACACCCCTATATCAAAAAACATCAAGCTATTGCCATTGTTAATTACAGAAAGAATCATGGGCCTTTTGATTCTATTGAAAAAATTAAGCGGGTGAAGGTTTTTTCTGAAAAAGATTTGGAAAGAATAATGCCTTATTTATCCTTGAATTAGAACAGGCTAGTATGACAAAATACAACAAATAGAGTGAAGGAAAAGTCATTTTTATGCAAGAGTTTGTCTAAAGTATTGAAGGAATATAAAGGCAAAGCTCTTTTGTATTTTCCCTCTATATTTATTACGGTTTTGATTTTTCTTTTGTGGTTCAAATGTCCAATAGTATAGGGCCTGACAACACACTCTATGTTCGTTTAAAATCACTCTTCCCTCCAGTTTTCTCCATTAACTTCGTCTCTTTGATGACGATATTATGGGAGAAAGCTTTACACATATCATAGATGGTTAAAGCCGCTATACTAGCCCCTGTTAGAGCTTCCATTTCCACGCCTGTTTTTGCAGTCAGACTAGCGGTGCAATCCACGACAATTTCATTAGCAGCATTAATATGAATATGGACTTGACAATTATCTAAACCCAGCGGGTGGCATAACGGAATCAAATCGCTTGTTTTCTTGGCACCCATTACACCTGCTAGAATAGCTGTTTGAAAGACAGGCCCCTTTTTAGTCTGAATATCATTATCTGATAACTGTGCTAAAATCACCTTATCTACTACAAGAATACTTCTAGCCTTAGCAACTCGTTTCGTTACTTTTTTTTCTCCGACATCCACCATGGATGGGTTGCCGGACTTGTCTAGATGCGTAAATTTTTGAGACATGAACCTAGTTGAATATAAAAGTTATTAAGAAGTTGTTTAAGATTCATTTTCCGCCATATAGCGGATTTTTGAGCAATTCGATTTTGAAAAAATCTTCCTTGCGACTCGCTGAATATCTTCCGTAGTGACTTTAGAATAAAGGGTGCCCTCATCGTTGACCAAGTTCGCATCTCCTAGCAGCTCAAAAAAAGCTAAATTGATCGCTTTATTCAAAATATTGACTTCCGAAAAGCTTAAGGAACTTTCTACTTTATGCTTGTATTTTAATAATTCCTTTTCAGGTAAAGGTACGTTTCTTAGTTGTCTCAACTCTTTCCAAATTGCCTTCTCTGCCTTTTCTAAAGAAATACCTTCCGCTGGCTTCCCTTCAATAATCAACAACCCAGGATCTACATTACCAGTAAGGTAAGCATCAATAGAACTAAATAAGCGTTGTTCTTTTAACAATCTTCTATACAAACGGGAAGAAGAACCATTACTCAAGACATCAGAAATTAAATCTGTTGTGTAGTAATCTTGATGTCTCCGGTCTACTATGTGAAAGGCTAAATACAAGGCATCAATCGGTACTTTAGCGGTTCTGGTGCATTCTTGAAATTTACGTTGTATGGGTTCTTTTGGTAATTTACGCTTGCTAATTTTTCCTTTAGGAATTGGTCCAAACCACTTATTTCCTAGGTCTTTGATTTGTGAGACGGTTACATTGCCTGAGACGGTAAGGATAGCATTATTAGGTCGGTAATATTTGAAGAAGAAATCTTTAACGTCTGCTAAAGTAGCATCTTCTACGTGCTTTGGAATTTTTCCTATGGTTGGCCACTGATAAGGATGCTTCCTATAAGCGGTATTGGCTATATGATGCCAAGCATCGCCATACGGTTGGTTTAGGCAGGTCTCTTTAAATTCCTCTAGTACTACTTTCCGTTGTACTTCTAGGCTTTCTTTACTAAAATTGAGACTCATCATTCGGTCTGATTCTAACCAAAATGCAGTTTCTATATTAGCAGAAGGAAGGGTGGTATAGAAATTTGTAATATCATTGTTAGTGAACGCATTGTTTTCTCCCCCTGCCATCTGGATAGGTACGTCAAAATTGGGGATATTCGCTGATCCTCCAAACATCAAATGTTCAAATAAATGAGCGAAACCTGTTTTATCAGGAGACTCATCTCTTGATCCGACATCATATAATACATTGACAGCCACCATCGGTGTGCTATGGTCCTCATGCACAATGACCCGTAAGCCATTCTCTAGTTCAAAACGATCAAATTCAATCAATGCTTTAGATTTTACTTTCCAATACTTTTTGGAAATACGACTAAAATGATAGCCCACAAAAGTACTATAGGTAAGTGTAAAAAGCAATGATTACTAAGACGAAGCCATTCATTTACAAACCTGTCAATTTAAGCTTAACACGTAATATCTTTTTGACCTCCTTAATATTTACTAGGAAAGGATCATATTCTTCGTGGTTATCAGATATAAGCTGCAAATGTGTCCGCTGTCCATTATCATCTACTTTATGTTGGACTCTCTTCACCCATACGGATTGCTCTGTAACTACAGCATAAATTTCATTCTCTTTCAGCTCGTTTAAATTTTCTAAAAGACTGCAAATAACCATATCGCCAGACTTGATAGTCGGATACATGCTATTGCCATTGATATTAAAAGCTACTAGCGATCCTGTGATACCTGGTATCCGAAAGCGTTCTTTTTTTTCAACAACATTTAAACCAACTGTATTACCCGAGAAAGCCGCAACACTAGTCAATAGAATATTGGGAGAGATACTTATTCTCATACAATACTGGATTTAAGGCATAATAAAGTAAACAAGATTCTTTAACAAATTCAGTGACTGAAATGCAGGCATACACTGAAGACACAGCGACATTGAGTTCTTAAGTCACGCAATTTGTTTGAAAAGAAATAAGAATGGAGATTATAGCGGTTCGTATGGTATCTGGTTGTTTTGAAGGGGATTTAGATCGCCGAATACTTGAAGTGAATGAATATGAATATTAGTAAAAGTAAGTGATAAAAAGATGTTTTACTCGCCTATATCAGCGAGCAAAACAATCAATAAAGCAGTATTTTTAATGATCTAGAATTATATCTAAATTAATTATTTTACAAATCACTTACTCTACGGATGACTTTATACAATCGGGTATAAGAGTTCACTTCTTCCTCAAATGGATCATGCTCTAGATAATTAGCAGAAATTAACTTTAATCGTTCTACTCTGTCTCTAGCGTCTAGTACTAATTGTACATATTTCACCCACAATGTGCCATTTGTTTTTATGGCATAAATTTCATTCTCTTTTACATCTTTTAAGCTAGACACTTCTCTACAGATAACAATATCGCCATTCATAATAACAGGTTCCATACTATTACCATCAATTGGAAAAGCCACCAAACCACCTCCTGCCACACCAGGGATCGCAAAATATTGTTTGTCTTCTTTGGAAAAGCCTCCTGCTTCTACTGCCGAACCCGCAAACGCTCGTGTAGTAGTAAATAATATATTTCCCTGGGAAACACTGTCATCTACAACAGCATTACTTTTAGGTAAGTCAAAACCGAATGGAGTGCCGATTCCTTCCAATAAATAGCTTTCATTGACATTGTACACCTTACAAATCATTTTTGCATGGCGATAATCTATTACTCGCTTATCTTCTTTATTTAGAAAGGCACGCACAATATGACCATAGGCCCTATTTCCTAATATTTTATCGGCAAAGTCGCCCATGCCTTTTCCATTTCTATCATTTAAAACGATATCCCCTCTTTCTTCTAATAAATTAAATACATGAATAAAACGCTTATTCAACTGAATTCTGTCGTCTCTGATCATTTCAATTTGTTTTTTTTAATTGCGAGAGAATAACTAAATTTTGTTTTTTGAGTAATCAAATAAGCTAATTTCGAATAGCTTTTAAAACAAAAAAATATAATTTGATCGCAATATAAAACAAATTCTTTTACTAAACAATTATTTTTAAAATTTTTGTTTAGACATAAATAATTTATTGTTTTTGTTTTATTCTTAAACGGATATGATTTTATTGAAAATCTAGACTTCTCTATTTTAAAAATCACAAGCAGTATTTCATAATCGAGTAGGGTAAAATAGGGAGAACGTTTATAAAGAAGTTCAATTACCCTATTTTATCCCTCTCACACCACCTGGCATACGGTTCTCGTACCTCGGCGGTTCATTAGTATTGAGTGTCGATGGTTATATTTCTTTAGTATGGAAATATAACCTCGTTGCTCTAAGCGATCTGTTGTAATTGTCCTTTGCAGTATCGGACTTTTAGAAATTCGCCAATAGCTTTTACGAGTATTCGACCATTGATAGGCTTTTGCTTTGCTCGCTCCTAATTGAATCAAGCTCCGCATTCTCTTACCTATCCGCTTCCACTGTTTCCATATACACATTCGTAGACGACGGCGTAACCATTCGTCGATCCTCCGTATCCTTGCTCGCCCTTTGGCTTTACCATAATAGTTGACCCATCCATTTATTAAATAAAACAAATGAGTCACTCGTTCATCAAAACTAATTGACCATGAACGTTTGGTGTACCTTTTGAGCTTTCGACAGAAACGTTTGTAAGAACTTTCAAGTATACGGCATTGTACACCTTTAGCGTCTTTGTAAAAGCCGAAGCCTAACAACCCACCTTTTGTGTAATGTTTGATACCTGATTTGTCCCGATTTACTCGTAATTTAAGGCGACTTTCTATGTAATCTGTTATACTACTTAACACTCGCTCTCCTGCTCGTCGACTTTTAACAAAGATACTTATATCATCCGCATAGCGAACATATCGGTGTCCACGTTTATCTAATTCTTTATCTAGTTCATCCAGTACGATGTTCGATAATATCGGACTCAGATTGCCTCCCTGTGGAGTGCCTTCTGTCGTAGCTTGTACTACGCCGTTTATCATAACTCCACTTTGTAAGTAGCGTCGTATTAAGCGTAGTACTTCTTTGTCTGTTATCCCCTTGCTTAATTTGGATAACAGACGGTCGTGGTTCACTCGATCAAAGAATTTAGATAGGTCGATTTCTACAATATAGCTATATCCAGCATTTAGATACTCCAATGCTTTATCTATACATTGGTGCGCATCTCTGCCTTTCCGATAGCCATAGCTGTAGTCTGAGAAAGTCGAATCATAGTGATTAGACAATTGTTGCCCAATCGCTTGTTGCAACATGCGGTCAAATACCGTAGGTATACCTAAATAGCGTATGCCGCCATTTGGTTTTGGTATCTCCACTCGTCTGACTGCTTTGGGATGATAAGTCCCTGACTCTATCTGTGCTTTTAGAGAATCCCAATTATCTCTCAGATAACTTTGGAGTTCATCTGTCTGCATCTTATCTATACCTCCTGCTCCCGCATTCTCCACTACTTGTCGATACGCTAGCTTTAGGTTGGACTTCGATAGAATCGTTTCGAGCTTTATCATCTTTTGTTTTGATACTGTTGTTTTGTCCGTTGATGCACTCCTGAACTTTTGCACTCCCTTCTTATCTCCGATTTCCGATCTTACCTCCGAAGGTGAGTTCCTTAAAAAAAAGGCTTGGCTGCTTTTAACATTCAAGAGTAATACTAATCGTCTTCCACAACTTACTAATGTTTGGTCCTTCGCATACAACAATTAATGTTCTGCTACTTCGACCGCTGCTGACTTCTACTTACTCCTCCTTCTTATTACTAAGCGAAGTTGCCGTCTTGGTTTACCGCACGAACCGCAACCAACAAGTAAGTAGATCTCCCTCGGTAAGAATAATAACCTCCACCCTATTCCTCTGCATTTACTCCATATACTTCCGTGTAGCTGTAGGACTTTGGTTTGTGTTGCAACCTTATCCAGTATATAGAGCCTTGATATACAGTTTCTGTCCGTAGAAACAGGATTTTGCTAATGACTTCCTTCAGACCTAGCCTCACGACTACGCCCTTGTCTTTCGCTAACACTTCTCGCTACCTAGTGTGTAGTGGACTTTAACCACATAGTTATCATTCATGCAAGGCACACAACGAAGTCGAAGGCAACAACAATAGTTACCTTCGACTTTTCTTCATCGCTCACAAACTTTATCAAAAAACGAATATTATAACTGAGGCAGAATAACAGCATCAATCACATGCACTACTCCATTAGTAGATTGTACATCGGTCGCAATGATATTGGCAGTATTCATCGTTGCATCAATGGCTGGTGTAGCACCTGTTAGATTGATAGAAAAGGTATTGCCCTCTAATAATGTTGGCACCACTTGACCATTGGATAAGTCTGTAGATCGCACATTGCCCGCCCCTGAAACGTGGTACAATAATACTTTTTCTAATACGTCGGCTGGAACATCTGCCAAAGAAGCCCAAGCATCATTGCTATCC
>CAKZUM010000145.1 GCA_937921525.1 uncultured Saprospiraceae bacterium | reverse complement strand
GTACTTATGTGATGGCTTTTTAAATTAACGAATAAGTTCCAACTTATCGGATCGTATAAGAAACCCCCAATCCGAAAGTAATACCGCTTTGGAAATTCAAGTAATCATAATCTAAACCATCACCTGATCCATCAAAACGGTTATTAGTAGCAGACTCGATTACATTATCATTCAGTAAGTTCTTGGCAGTTAAAGTAACATTCAAATCTCCGAAAGTTTTTGCCAAACTAAAATCTAATTGATTTCTGCCTCTATTATAAATATCAGGAGAAATATCTCTACCTACTACTCTTAATCTATCTCCTAATGCGTTGAAAGATAAAGTACCATTCAAGCCTTTGTCTAAGTCTGAGTAGATTAAAGCCGCATTAATAATGAAAGGCGATTGTCCTTCAAATGGTCTAGAAGTAAATGCCTTACCAATAAATGCCTCGTCAATTTCTACATCTGAATTAGAGTGGATGAAAGAGATATTTGTATTGAATTTAAATTTATCTAAAGCAGGTGCAATAGCTCCTAAGTTTTTTCTAAACTCTACTTCTACTCCATACACTTCCGCTGCATCAACATTGACATATTTGATAGTTGGATTAGCTGCTCTTTCATAGAACTGTACGATAGGATTTTCAAAGTTCTTATAGTATCCGCTTACTGCGACCATTTCCCCTGGATTGGTGAACCATTCCCATCTTACATCGTAGTTGGTAATATTGGTACGTTGTAAATTCGTATTACCTTTAACCGTCTCTTTAGTTAGTGGATCGAATGCTTCAAAAGCAGATATTTCTCTCATGTTTGGACGAGCAACAGTTTGAGAGAAAGAGGCTCTTAAATTCATATCAGGTGTCAAAGAGTAAACTAAGTTAGCAGACGGTAATATATCATGTGCATCAATTCTACCTACTGGCTTTGTTTCATCTGCACTAGTCACGGCCAAGTTGGTCTTTTCATATCTTGCCCCACCAATCACTTTGAATCTTTCATTCAAGTTATAGGTCATCATTCCGTAGAATGCGGTCACATCATCTGAACCTGTATAAGAGTTAATTTTTTGAGAACGATCAACAGCATATACACCGATTTGAGTAGCACTATTTTCAATCAAACCATAGTTGGCATCACTCAAGTATTCATCTGGATTACCAGTAAAATCAGCGGCGTCATTAGTGGATTCTACTTGGTATCTATTCTCCGTAAAGATTCTATCTTTCGCTGTATATAAACCACCGAATTTAATTTTATTCGCACTATTTGCTAATGGAATAGTAATATCCAATTTTAAATCAGACTGCGTATCTTCCAAGTTTCTAAAGAAATGGAATGGACGCTGAACGTCTGATGCAGGGATACTCGCAATACCCGTCTCTGTATGAAAATCATTTTCAAAGAACCGAGTATCTGGCTCTACTTGAGAAGAAATTGCTTGACTTGCTTTCCATTCAATCTTTGCATTATTGACAGCAGGTACAATATGCTCTCCACCTAATTGTACATTCCTTAACTCTCTTTCTCGAAAGGATAAAGATCGACCCTCAAAACGTAATGGATCTACTAAATTATCTGGACGTTCTCCAAACACATATCTTGAAGTCTTATCTGCTGTATGGTTATAAATAGCATTAGCCGTAAGGGTATTATATGCACCAATTTTATAAGCTAATCCCAACATACCATTGAGTGTCGGTGTCTCCGTACTTAAAGTCTCTGCATAATCTCCTTGATTCAATAAGTCTTCATCATTAATATCATCTAGTATCCAGTTTGCTCTTGTAAAACCGTCTAGGTGAACATATTCTTTCTTAAAGGAACCTGAGAAAATTACCCCTAAGGCATTTTCACCGACTTGGTACTGATTGCCAAAAGCCAAAGATAAACCGTGATTCAATGGCGCTGTCGTTGGGTCAGGTGTAAATTCTCTACTCAAACTATTTGCCATTCTATCAACCGTAGCTGCATAATCTTCACGACTATCAAACACACCTAATGGTGCAGCATACGCATCGTAGAATCTTTGATTATCGGCGATTCTAGCTATATTATTACCAAAACCTAATGCCGCTGCTGATTTAGCATCCGTAAAATTAGGCTGCGCTCTTGTTCCATCATCAAATCCAAAGTAATCATTTTTACCTCCTGTATGCGTTAGGAAATTATTATTTAAATTACTCTGTGCATTATAAGAAGTTGTAGCTTTAACAGTCAAGAAAAACTGTTCTGGAAAACTCTTTGTTTCTAAGTTCACATTACCTCCTGTAAAGTTACCCGGCTTATCTGGTGTGAAAGTTTTAGAAGTGATAATGTTTTCTAAAAGATTAGAAGGAATTAAATCTAACTGTGCGCCATTTCTATATGGGTCTGCACTTGGTATAACTAATCCATTTAATTGAGTCAGAGAGTATCGATCTCCTAAACCTCTGATATAGATATATTTTCCACCACTCACGGTTGCACCCGTTACTTTCTTCATGGCCCCTGCTGCATCACTTACAGAGTAACGGCTCATTTCTTGGGAAGAAATACCGTCTTGGATATTATCTGATTTCTTTTGTAAAATCATTAAAGCATTCTCTGAACGATTGATCGCTTTTGCTTTTACCACAACTCCCTCATCTCCTCCAATTGCCAACTCTACTGCGCCATCATTCAAAGCCTCATTCAAATAAGTAATTTCTCCGTCCTTGACTACTACATCTGTGATTGTTTTATCACTATAACCAATGTAGCTAATCACTACATTATAAGTACCTGCCTCTAAGTTAAACTGATACTTACCATCAAAATCGGTAGAAGAACCAGTACCAGTGCCTTCTAGTACTACATTCGCTCCGATTAATGGATCTCCGTATTTTTCATCAATGATTGTTCCGCTAATTGTTCCTTGTGCCATCAAGGAAACTGCGAAGAGAGATAGGAAAGTTGAAAAAAGTAAATTTTTCATTAGTTGATTTAGTAAATGATTGATTGTTTATGTATTTGTCATAAAATGATGCCTTTTCATTTTACAATGCAAAAGTAACCGTCATTCATGTCTAAATTGATAAGGGAATATTAAGGATAGATTAAAAAAAATGCTTGACTTGTTAACTTTAAATAAACATTACATTTGTCTGATAGCCTTCCGTTTTGATCGCTTACCCATTCTACTGATGATTTGTTCTTTTTGATCGCTTTGTTTTACTATTATAGCGTTATCTCCAAATAAAATTTGTCAAATTGATTAATCTATAGTTAACATTCGCTGAAGCATTGCTGATTTTAATAAAATAGAAAAAATTGATATTTATAAGCCAAAAAGTTTGCTTCAATGTTAATTTAAAGTTAACTTTGAGTAAACACACTATCAATTTAATATGAAGCGATTGTTAATTTTATTTCTTTTTATCACACAAGTAGCTGATGCTCAAGAACATGTAGCGTTCTTCGATGCTGGAACTACCTACGAAGAGGCGGACGACAGCCCGTACCTAAATAGCACGATTGTGCCATTTAAGATGATAGAAGGAATGATGTTAGTAGAAGCAAGCATAAATAATCAACTTGGTAATTATATTATTGATACAGGCGCACCCACACTAGTTATTAATGAACAACCCATTCAATCTACGATACAGGGTAGAGGAATCAGTCAAGGCTTACTTACAGCCGAAGTAGAAGTAGATGCCTTTGAATGGTCTGGTATTTATAAGGAAAAGTTATCTGCTTTTAAGGTGGACATTAGTCATTTAGAGGAGGTTTCTGGAGAGGCAATAGCAGGCATTATTGGCTATGATATTTTAAAAGAGGTAGAATTGTTAATGGATTATTCCAGCAAGGCTGTTCAGCTAAGTGCTGTTAAGTCCAAAGAATTATATCAAAAGAAACCTATTGCGGTTATTCCTTTCACTATGCAAGGCCATTTACCTGTAATAAAGGTTAAGATTGGTAAGAAAAAATTACGATTGGCATTAGATACGGCTTCGGAGTCTAATATTTTAGATGCTTCTATTTATAAAAAAATAGCAAGTGCAGGATTGAAAAATACGATGGCGGGAGAGTTGCAAGGAGTCGATCAAGAAATAAAAAAAGTGCTAATCTCCACTATTTCAGAAACGACCGTTAAAGGCTTACCTTTTAAAGATATGAAGTATTTGTTTACAGACTTATCTCATTTGAAAAAGGAAAGCGGTATTTATATTGATGGACTATTAGGGTATCCTTTCTTTAAGCAAGAAAAAATGTCGATCAATTATAAGGAACGGAAGATTTATGTTTGGGAATGAACGAAAGATCCCGAAGGGTCAAGGTCCGGGGGACCTTGAAGTGAGTGAACCACGAAGTGGGTGGGGAAGCTAGCTATTTACGCTAGGTAAAGCTATCATCCTAAAGAAAATTTTTGTGTAGCTTTATCCCGCAACTTCCCGTTGCTGAATAAATTTCTGTGTAACTCGTCTAAACGTTTTAACAGTCGAGTTAAAACGGAAAGTTGCTAGACAAGTTAAGTGGTTGATGTAAGGACTTTTCGGTAATCACAAAAATGTAGCGTTCCGACTTATAAAAAAAACTACGATGTTGAGATTTTT
>CAKZUM010000144.1 GCA_937921525.1 uncultured Saprospiraceae bacterium | reverse complement strand
GGACTGACACAATATGCTCTACCATAACTTGTGGGGTCATGAGTCCAAAATTACCTTCCGTCTCTTCAGTCAAATTACCTAACAATACAGGCATTTTCTTTAATAGGAAATCTCTTTTAGTTGTAGTTGACATATTTAAGTGTTTTAAACGATTTATTTCAAAGTAAAATAACAGGATTGCCTTACAATACGACTTTTTTAGAATAAATTCTAATATTCAGCAATTGATTATCACAAAACAATAAATTCCTCAAACAGAAAAACAATTAGAGCCAAATTACGGAATTTATTATTCCGTTGTTAGATGGCAACGACCAACAAATCAAACAAGAAAGCCACCAATAAAACTTTCCATCAAATAGTACTGTTTGATTAAAAAACTTTCAAAAATCAAACAATGCAATTCATAGAAAAATCCATTCTAGAAGCCGCTTATACTTATGAGGGCTATCGTCAACTGATTGATGATTTATATGACCAACAAAAGTCTACTGGAGAAGATCATAGCGAGGAGATGATGCACTATACCAAGTTGAATATTGCTCGGATGAATCGTTTGGATAAACGTAGCAGACTGACTGTGGAAACCCTTCAGCAATTAGCAAAGATTGATCGACCGATCACTTGGTTGGTGATAACGGAGGGTTGGTGTGGGGATGCTGCACAGATTGTTCCTGTTCTTAATCATTTGGCGAAAGAGAATACAAACATTACACTCCGATTTATTTTGCGAGATAGAAACCTAGCAGTAATTGATGCCTTTTTGACCAATAAGGCTAGAGCAATTCCAAAAGTATTAGTCCTAGATACAAAAATATCAGAAGTATTAGCAACTTGGGGCCCTCGTCCAAATGAAGCACAACAGTTAGTGATGTCTGCTAAAGCGGAGTCATTAGCTACGGATGATTTGAATTTACGCCAACAAATTTCTTCAAAAGCAGCGGAACAATTACATTTGTGGTATGCAAAAGATAAAACGAAAGCCATACAAGAAGAGTTTTTGGAGGTACTACTCCCTATTGATCCTACTAATTAGTATTGTCTCTTGCGCTCAACAAGGGCAACCCGCCTCTACTCCAACTAATGTCATTCTAATTTTAACGGACGATCAAGGCTATGGTGATGTCAATATACATGGTAATGATAGCATCCAAACGCCTGTTCAAAATAAGTTGGCTACTGAAGGATTTCGATTAGATAATTTTTATGTAAGTCCTGTCTGTGCCCCCACCAGGGCGAGCCTACTCACAGGCAGGTATCATTATCGAACAGGCACTACTTGGGTGACTAGAAATGGGGAGGCAATGCGCAGCGAAGAAACCACCCTAGCAGAAGTATTTAAAGCCAATAACTATGCGACTGGTTGTTTTGGAAAATGGCACAATGGCGCGCATTATCCAGAAAATCCAAATGGGCAAGGCTTCGATACTTTTACTGGTTTTTGTGGGGGGCATTGGAATCGCTACATTGATCCTTCGCTAGAAGTGAATGGGAAAATGATTGAAACGAAGGGATATATTTCAGATATTCTCACCGATTCTGCCATGACTTTTATAGAACGAAATAAATCCCAGCCCTTCTTTGCGTACTTACCTTATAATACACCGCATACCCCTTTCATCGCTCCAGAAAAGTTATATCAAAAATATAAAGCGCAAGGCTTGAGTGATAAAATCGCCTCCACCTATGGTATGATTGAAAACATAGATGATAACATCGGTCGGCTTTTACATAAACTGGAAAATTTAGATATTTTAGAAAATACTTTGGTCATTTTTCTCACAGATAATGGGCCTAATTTTGATCGCTACAATGCCAATATGAAAGGGCGTAAAGGCTGGATTAATGATGGTGGTGTAAGAGTGCCTTGCTTCTTTTATTGGAAAGATCATTTAGCAGAAAATCAAATTTCAAAACAACTGACTAGCCATATTGACATTCTTCCAACGCTGGTAGATTTATTGGGTTTGACAATGACCCAAACACTCCCTCTTGATGGAGTAAGTTTTGCCCCCCTATTGACTAATGATGCAGATACGCTTCCTAACCGTTCGCTATATACTTTTAGCATTAATCAGAATAAATTCAAAGGCTCTGTAAGAACACAACAATATCGCCTAACGATCACGGGAGAAAATGAATATCAACTAACGAACTTATTAGCCGATCCTTTTGAAAAAAAGGATATAAAAAGTCAATTTATTAATATTGGGAAATTTATGTATGAGGAATATTTAATTAAATATGAGGAAGTTACGAAAAACTTATTAGATTTTGCCCCAATACCCGTTGGATATGCGAAGAGTCCAAGTACCTCCTTGCCTGCGCATGAAGGCTATTTCACAGGTTCTATCCAGTACAAAACAGCGCACTGGGGTTGGTGCAACGATTGGTTTACGAACTGGTCAACTCCTACAGACACGATGTATTGGAATTTAAAAGTAGAAACGAGTGGACAGTATAAGGTATCTTTGCAATATGCTTGTCCAACAACTTCCGTTGGCGTGCCGATAGGTCTTCTAGCAAATAGTCATCAACTAGAAAGTTCTATTAAAAAACCATTCTCTTCTACCTACGTGGAAGATTTTGAACAGGTAGACCGCATCGTGGAAGCAGATGAACAAACTTGGGCTACCCAAGAATTAGGAACGATTACTCTGGATAAAGGAGAACAGCGGTTAAAGCTTTTTGCGGATATACAGCAAGCTGAATCGTTTGCAGAGGTGAAGGCGGTTATTTTGGAGCAGGAGTAGTTGTTTTTTGCCATACATTAATTAAAGATTTCTCTACCGTACACTTTTAGGTTCTTTGGCAAATACTATAAAAAACTATAGGATCGTCGAGGTTTGTAACCTCGATGCTATACGATAATCATACTGCATCGAGGTT
>CAKZUM010000143.1 GCA_937921525.1 uncultured Saprospiraceae bacterium | reverse complement strand
ATTTTCAATTTTCGACAGAATAGACCTATTCTTAGTTGGGAAGATCCTTTCAGTCCTTATTTCGATACTTCCTCTGTTTGGGGACCTAGCCGTGGACGGGAATTTTATATTGGGTTTAGGTATCGGATTATAGAGTAATGTTTAAATATTTTCGATTTCATTTTTTGAAAGCCCTGTTGATTGCATGATTATTTCAATAGGAACGCCGCTGTTCTTTAACTCTTTAGCTATTTCAATAGCTTTTTCTTCTCTGCCCTCCTCTCTGCCTTCTTCCCTACCCTCTTCTCTTGAAGTGTCAACCACATTTTTAATATCTCGATAATATTTTAAACTTTCTTCATACGCATCTCTTTCTTTAGGAGTGAACTTAGCGATTTCAGCAGCTTCAAATAACTTGGTAAAAATCCTATCTTGTAGTTTCTTTGGACGGTCATTTAATTGAGAAAGATGCGTAAAAATATACATCCATTTATCAAAATGTGTTTCTAGTTCTTCTTCCTTTTTTTTGAATTTAGGTAGTTCAAGATAAACGAATTTTAGCTTATCATAGAATACCTCCCCTCTTTGATTTTTTAATTCTACAACATGTAAAAGTTCTTTTTCATTTTTATGATCATCGAAAATAAAATCTAAGATTCCTACTGAATAAACAGGATCTAGTTTATAATTCCATTTATTTTTTTTTCCTTGTTCTTGGATAGGAAAAGAAGCGTAAAAGACACTTCTATCTTTGAAGAAATTTTGTTTAGCCTTTTGCATTTCTACAATAAATCTTTCTCCATTATCTCCTATACAATACAAGTCAAAAATTGCTTTTCTATCAAGTTCTGTTAAACCTTGTTTTTCTCCTGATGAATAGGTTAAATCTTTTATTTTTCTATCAGGCAGTATTTGATTTAAAAAATCAATTAGCAGCATTTTATTAGGTTCCGTTCCAAATAGTTTTTTGAAACCGAAATCTGTTAATGGATTAATATATCTTTCTCTTTGTTCGCTCATTTTTTGGCTATTTAGCTTTCATTTACAAAAATAGCTGTTTTTTCCAATTCTGGCTTTATATTTCTTCCTGTATTGATTTCCTTCATAATTTCAGAAAACTGCCGATAAGACGCTACCCTATCCTGCGCATCATAAATATTCGTTACCGCAATCAATTCCTTCACTTGTGTTTGTGCTATAAACGCTGCCGTTTTTTCTTTAACCATTGCTTTATCTCCAACAAAAGCATACCGCAACATCTGTTGTACAGCAGGATGTTTTAATACTTCTCTTAATTCAGTAGTCATTTCCGTTGGAGCTTGCAGATAGCCTCTATTATTTGTTAGCAATCCAATAATTGCTCTTATTAGGGTTGTAAACATGCGCTCCGCAGCTGCTTCACTTTCACCTATAATGACATTGACCGCCGCTATCGCATAAGGTTCTTTTAATGATGCAGATGGCTGAAATTCTCTATGATAAATAGCCAAAGCCTCCATCAAATGTGTTGTTGCAAAATGACTAGCAAATGCATAAGGTAAGCCTAGCCTTGCTGCCAAATGCGCGCTATCTGTGCTAGACCCTAATATATAAATAGGCACATCGACCCCTTCTGCTATTTGCGCACGCACTTTTGACTGCGCATTATTCGTAGAAAAATACTGTTGAATTTGATTAATCTCTTCTGGAAATTTATATACCGAATTCATCCTATCTCGACGTATTGCAAAGGCTGTTGCTTGGTCTGTACCTGGTGCCCTACCTAATCCCATATCAATTCGATTTGGATACAGTGCGCCTAGCGTTCCAAATTGTTCCGCTACAATCAAAGGAGAGTGATTGGGTAACATAATCCCTCCAGATCCCACTCGAATAGTTTTTGTTCCGCTCGCCACATGTGCGATCAAGACTGGCGGCGAAGCACTAGCTATACTCACAGAATTATGATGCTCTGCAAACCAGTATCGCGTATACCCACAAGCTTCCGCTTCTTGCGCTAATTTTAAACTATTATTCAATGTATCACTAATAGAATCGCCTTCAGAAACTAAGGCTAAATCTAAAATAGAATACGCTATGTTTTTTGAATTTTCTGACATAAATATACTTGCTAATAATGAAGTTATTTTCAATCGCTACTGATACACTTTTGAAACCAGATCGTCGAGGTTTGTAATCATACCCGTCAGGCTAAGAGACGGACTCTTGATGGCAGAAACTTAGAAAGTGGCTGTCATCTGGGTTCTTGGGAAAGATGACAGCCATTTTGAAAATTTCTGCCATCTACCTTCGCTCTATAATTATCTGGTAATTTGAGTTTGAACTTTAAATCCAAACAACTTATAATAATACCCCGCCGCAATTCCACCCACCAGAGAAAAACCTGCCAATATATAAAAGACCTGCTGATGCCCAACTTCCCCAGGCGAACGATCTAAAAAATAACCAATCACTGGTCCCATAAAAATATCAGGCGTATATCCTATTAACGAAATAATCCCCACTGCTGTTCCAGTTAATTTTAGTGGAATTTGTCCTTTCTCCATCACAGCAAAATACAAAGATCGTGCAGCATACACACCAATGGAGACAACCAAAATAGATATAAAAAATAATACCGTTGTTGAATTAGAAATAATCCCTGTTGCAAATAAAAGTGCCCCAACAAAAGTGATTAGAAAGCTTAGCATCAGCCATAAAGTAGTATCTGTTAGGTCTGCAATGATGCCCAAAAGCACACCAACTACTGGTCGAGCATATAATAATAAAGTACCTACTTGCGCAGATTCTATCTGGTCATATAACATTACATCCTGAGCGTAAAGAGACAAGATGTCCGTAATTTTATAGCCTACATAAGCACATAAAATAATGACCGTCAATAAACGAACCGCAGGTAATCGTAATACTTCTTTTATCTGATCGGTAGAAATTTTATCTACTACAATTTCCTTTTCGATTGTTCCATCCAATTTCAAAAAAGCCCACACTAACATCCCTACAATCATGATAATTCCAACAGCTACTAGAATCACATATTGAAAGGCTACTCTACTTTCAGCAATAGAAGTATCTGCCATTTCTGAACTCAAAAACAAAGAAAATACTAATATCCCTAAGGTACTAAACATTGCTCCGACTAAGCCACGTCCACCATCTAAAAAACCAAATGCCTTACCTTGAGCGGTAGCCCCACCCCAAGCTCTGGTCGCCTTAATCATGGGTGCCCAAAATAAAAATATAGTGGTAAATCCCCAATACCCATAAAGTATTTTAAGATTAGTATAACTTGGAAAACTAACATATACTAGCCCACCTAATGCAGTCATCCATAAGGCAACGGCTATTAGTTTTCGAGGAAGAAATCGATCTGCCAACGGCCCACCAAATAGATAAGAGAATAAGGCAACCATCCCATAAATCGAAAAGCAAAAACCTAGCTGTACATTATCTAAACTAAACGTATCCAATACCGTCGGTCTAAAAACACGAGGTAATACAAATGGGATAATAAATACACATTCTCCTGCTAAAATTAATAATAGAAGGTAATACCATGGGGCTTTAATTTTAGTCATTGAGGTTGTTTAGTTATATCACTTTTTAAAACTATTGACAATGTTACACTTTTGAACTTGTCTTCCAAGGAACGCTATGGTATGTACATAAGTATTTAGCATTGGCTGTCCTGTCGCCAATAAAAATATTGAACGCAAAGACGCAGAGTTACAGAGACTTAGCTACATTTTAACTACACTTGACTCTACTTGTACCTAAAAGTCTACCCTGGATACTCCGCTATCAATCCAAACTGCCATAAATGGTAACGGAAATGCATATAGTGAAATTTCTCTATATCCTCAAAAGAAACCTCACCCATAAACGAAGCATAAGGGATATAATCTTGATTCGCTTCCCAAAAATCATAAAATCCTTGAATAGCAGCTGGCACTTCTGCAATTGCCGCCTCTAGTGATTCATATTTTAACTTCGGTAAATCTGCTTTAGTTTTATCACTAGGTCTGTATTTTAACACACAATCCCCCTTAATAAATTTTTGGAAACCCAATTGCCTTGGGTTAGGAGATGCTCTTTCTCCTTCATATTTTATAGTTGTATTTTTAAGGACTGACACAATATGCTCTACCATAACTTGTGGGGTCATGAGTCCAAAATTACCTTCCGTCTCTTCAGTCAAATTACCTAACAATACAGGCATTTTCTTTAATAGGAAATCTCTTTTAGTTGTAGTTGACATATTTAAGT
>CAKZUM010000142.1 GCA_937921525.1 uncultured Saprospiraceae bacterium | reverse complement strand
ACATTTGTTTAGAAAAAGCTTATGGAAGGACTACACTACGGGACATTTTTAGAATAGAGAGCAGAGAAGCGAGAACAGAGATAGATTTCGTTTGTTTGAATTTCAGTTCTGATTATCAACGGATTACGTTTACTAAACTTTCAAAGTCTAGTAAACGTTCTTCCTAATAGATTGATTTTCAATACCAGTTTTACCTTTGATTAGGGCAAACGAAAAGTCAAAATCGTAATATATAATTCATTGAAAAATGCTTGGGGTCGATGGTTGAAGTTTGTAACTTCAACCTAAGCAAACTGCGTTTTACGATTTAGTAAATTCATCAAGTATTCTCCATAGCCACTTTTAATAAATCGTTGTCCTTGTACCTCTAACTGTGCTTCATCAATAAAGCCCATATTATAAGCAACTTCTTCGATACAACCGATTTTTAAACCCTGACGTTGTTCAATTACTTGTATGAATTGACCAGCTTGCATTAAGGAGTCATGCGTTCCTGTATCTAGCCAAGCAATCCCACGCCCAAAAACGCCAACCCGAAGCTTGCCCATTTCTAGGTAATGCTTATTGACATCCGTAATTTCGTATTCTCCTCTAGGACTTGGTTCTAGATTTTTAGCAATATCAATGACACTATTATTGTAAAAATAGAGTCCAGGAACCGCAAAGTTAGACTTCGGTTTAGCTGGCTTTTCTTCAATAGATACTGCATTTAACTGCTCATCAAACTCCACTACTCCATATCGCTCTGGGTCTGCTACTTGGTAGGCAAACACTACCCCACCCTCTGGATCTACACTTTGCTGCATGGTTTCTGACATTCCAGCACCATAAAAAATATTATCGCCTAATATCAATGCGACACTATCATTACCGATGAATTGCTCTCCTAACACAAAAGCCTGCGCTAATCCATTCGGTACTTTTTGTTCTATGTAGCTGAAATTGCAGCCGATTTGACTTCCATCGCCTAATAATTTCCAAAAATTAGGTAAATCTTGCGGTGTAGAAATAATCAATATATCTTTTATTCCAGCAGACATCAAAGTCGATAATGGATAATAGATCATTGGCTTATCATAAACGGGCATCATCTGCTTACTCACTGCCATCGTAAGTGGATATAATCGAGTGCCTAGTCCACCAGCTAAAATAATTCCTTTCATGTGATTAATTTTTGTGAATCGTATTTAAAACCATAAAGGTTTCTAGAATAGAGAAGCGAGAGTAGAGAATAGAGATTTATTTCGTTTAAAAAACAATAAAATTTCGTTATTTTTAAATAAATGGAGTCTCCGCTCTCGCCTCTCTACACGCTATTATATTTCAAAGAATCGTATTAGAATCTATAAGTTTTACTATTCCTAGTATCAATTGTTACAATCCTCAGTAACTACAGGTCTTTCTCTTGGATAGCAATACCCATTTCTTTCATCAGAATAGTGGCATTAAAACTTTTACTTACGCCCTTTTCTAGTTTATAATCAAAACGTAGCGCACCATTATCTACAGCGACTTCCATACATAAGTTCTCAATGGCACCATTGGCGGTAGCTTCCATATTGCCTAGTTCTAAATCGTGTGTCGCAATAATTCCTGCCCCTTTGCTTTTTATCATTTGTTGAATCAATGCCCGAGATCCTGCATGTCGATCTTTTGAATTGGTTCCTTTTAGAATTTCATCCATTAGGAAATAAATATTTTCTCCATTTTCAACCGCTTCTATAATTATTTTTAAGCGTTTCAGTTCTGCATAAAAAGAAGAGGTACTTTCATGGAGTGCATCTTGTGTTCGCATACTTGTGTACACTTGTAGCATCGGTAGTTGGAAGGAGTTAGCGCACACGGGTGCGCCCGTCATAGCTAATACAATATTCGTCCCAACGGTTCTCAAGAAAGTACTTTTACCTGCCATATTCGAGCCTGTTACTAGTTTGATATGTGCCTGAGTTGGACTTTCAAAATCATTCGTAATTCTTTTACTCTTGTGGATCAATGGATGTCCCATCGCATCTCCTGTTAAATGATCAGATTCATGGATTGTTGGAAATTGCCAATCAGGATTGTTGTAGTAGGTTGTTGCTATGCTATTAAGTGCTTCGAATTCTTGTAGTGCCACAAACCACTCTGGCAAATTATCTTTATTCGTCACTTTCCATTTTTCTAGTTTTGATACCCATTGTAATTCCCATAGGCCTATTAAATTTAAAAAAACAGCGAATACATTATACCGCACGTTTAACTGCTCAATGATATAAGATAATTGACGAATGGATTTAGAGGCTAGCTTATTATTGCTATTCAGTTTATGTTGAAGTGTCTTTAATTTAGTTGACTGAAAAGAAGATGGTTCTATATGCTGCATTAATTTCGCATAGGAAGACAGCATCTTAGCCGCATGTGTTGTCCGCATATGCGTATCATTGACCTTGGTGGCATTTCGACTAAGAATGACAGCAGGTAAGATGATAAATAAAAGCATCAATTGCCAAGACAGATAATAGATAGACAAACCAATCCCAATAATCATCCAAATAGGAACGAGATATAAAGCCAAACTTAGCCAGCGATTAGTGCTAACAAATGCTTCATCTGATAACCATAAATTTAGTAGCTCCAAATGTTCTGGGTTGTCAACAGAATCTCGCCCAAAGGCCTGCAAATTTTGTCGCCAATCTAATTGATCTTGTAGTTCTTGAACCGCAGCTTGTCGATCTAGGATTTCTGTCTTTTCTGGTATTTGCGTTAAATAGTTAGCTAGAGATTGCCTACCGATGCTAGTAGAAGTGCGGTTGAAATATTGAAAAATAGAGTACTCTCCGAAAATATCTAAATCTACACTATATGGATGTGCTGGATCGACAAACAAATCGCCATTATCAAAGTGATGGTATTGATGATTTAAAACATCTATCTCTTCTTCATTTATAGTTGCTAGATGTTGGTGGTGCTTAGCTTTCGTTAAGATGGCTCGATGCCAGAATACAAACCGAGCAAAGGCGATCAGAAATACGACTAAAAAAGCCATGCCTACCCACCCATTCCATTTAGTAAAAACAAAAATTATCAAAAATATACTAGCGAAAAAAGTCACTAGTCGTATAATCGAATAATAATTGTATCGACTTTTTAACGCTGCTGCCGAGTCAGCATATTCAGTAGCTCTTTCTTGGTATCTAATTAGTCTTTTTTCCATATTTAACTTGCCAAGGCTTTCTATTTGATGTATTTTTGATTGTACCGATACAGGTATAAGGACGCACAAAAATATAAACTTGTGAAAAAACTATTTTTCCTTCCAATTCTACTATTTACATTCCTCGCTTGCCAATCTCAACAAGTAACTCCTCCTCCTGCTGAAAAGGTAGCTACAGCTACTGTTCCTAGCTTTAAAGTGCCTGCTCATTACAAAGGTACTATACCTTCAGAAGGATTACCTATTGCTACAGCTTATCCATATAATGTGGATTTAACAAATGTAGAAGGTACTGCCTTAAACTCTGGAACTACCTTCAAGAAAAATGGGAAACCAACAGTTGTCCTATTTTGGCTAACCACTTGCTACCCTTGCGGGCTGGAACTCAAAGCCCTAAAAGAAAAATACCCAAAATGGATAGCAGAAGAAGATTTTAATTTTTACGCAGTTTCTACTGATTTCCAAAAGAACTACGCTAGTTTTACTAAAAGGGTATCAGAAAGTCAGTGGCCTTTTGAAGCATACCATGATACCAATAAAGGCTTTTCTAAAGTTATGCCAGGCAACTTAAACGGTTTACCACAAGTATTTCTATATGATGCCGATGGAAATATTGTTTATCATAAACGAAAATACCGTACAGGAGATGAAGATATTCTTTTTGAAAAAATTAAAGCATTGAAATAAAGATAAGTTGATCCAGACAGCTGATATTAGCTTTACCACAAATTTAGGAATGAAGCAGCTTGATACAACTAAGTTGACAAAGCTAGGGTTGTATTTACCACATTGCATTGAAGTAAAAATAAGTTGATCCAGACAGCTGATATTAGTTTTACCACAAATTTAGGAATGAAGCAGCTTGATACAACTAAGTTGACAAAGCTAGGGTTGTATTTACCACATAGGTACATAGGTCACATAGTATGACGTATGCTATGTGACCTATGTACCTATGTGGTAAAATTGTCAACTATCATATACCGTAACTTAGACCTTCTTATCATTTCTCTAATTTTTATGAGAAATTCTGCCAATAATCGCATTTTACTTACCTTTAATCCATAATTCTAGACCTTTAATATAAATAATAGCTTTGTTATTCGTAGGACTTGTTATTATTGTAGGAAATCTGTTTTACTCCAAAAAGCAATTCAGAAAGCTAATGATAAATCATCCGAAAAGATACAAAATGATGCGAAATACCTTTTTACTTACCTTGCTATGTATATTCTGTTATAATGTGCAAGCACAAGAAGTATGGTCTTTACGAAAATGTGTAGAACATGCTCAAAAAAATAACTTAAACCTTCGGCAGTCTGAAATTGCCATCCAACAAGCAGTAATCGATAACAAAGAAGATAAGTTTGCTCGCTACCCTAATTTGAATGCTAATATTAATGGTGGGTTTAATTTTGGTAGAACGATTGACCCAACAACCAATGATTTCAGAAATCAAAGAATTGGGAATAGTCAAGTTTCTTTAACCTCAGGCATGAGTGTCTATAGTGGTGGCCTAATTAAAAATTCTATTGAAAAAAGTACTATTGAAATAGAAGCTGCAAAAGCAGATGCAGAGACAATGCAAAATGATATAGCATTGCAAATATCTTCTGTTTATCTAAATGTATTATTAGCTCAAGAACAAGTAGCCATTGCTCAGAATCAATTAAAAATCACCGATACGCAATTGGCCCAAACAGACAAGCGAATTAATGCGGGTGTATTGCCCAAAAACGAGCGATTAGAGATATTAGCACAGCAAGCTAGAAACCAACAAAACTTAATTACGGCTCAGAATAACGTAGCTATTAATTTAGTTAATCTAAAAAACCTATTAGAGTTGGAACCTGCTCAAGATATTAGAGTGGAGGTACCAGCAGATGTGATTCCTAGTGTAGAAGAAATACTTTCCCTAGAAGAAATATACGTCCAAGCATTAGATGCGCAGCCATCTATCAAAGCTAGTGAATTGAGAATGGAAAGTGCCCAATTAGATATTCCTATTGCAGAATCATTAGGCTTACCCCAGATTGATCTCTTTGCTCAAGTTAATTCGAATTATGCAAGCATACCTAACTTCCCAAATCCTAGCTATTTCACTCAACTAGATAATAACTTAGGGCAAACATTAGGTGCTCGTCTATCCATTCCCATTTACAATGCGAGTAGAACTAAATTGGCAGTAGAAAGAGCTAGATTAAGAATAATCAATGCGGAGGTTCAAAACCAACAAGCGAAACAAGCACTAAAAGCAGATATTCAAAATGCCATTGCTAGTGCGAGAGCCGCTAAATCACAATTAGCCGCTAATCAAACAGCTTTGGACGCTGCTAAAGTTTCTTATAACAATGCGCAAAAAATGTATGAATTAGGGGCAATTAATACATTAGAATTTACCAATTCAAAAGGTAATCTAGATGCAGCAGAGTTAAATGTAATTCAATCAAAATACGATTATGTATTTCGATTAAAGATAATTGATTTTTATTTGGGTAAAGATTTAAGTATTAATTAGGAAAGAGCAGAGAACAGAGAGCAAAGAATAGAGATAAATTTCGTTGTAGTTGATGAAATTTCATCGACTACAACGAAATTTATCTCTGTTCTCACTTCTCTACTCTCGCTTCTTAAAAATAAGCATCAAGTTTAAACAAGTATGGCAAAGAAAAAAAAGAGTAATCGGTTAATTTATATTTTAGTGGGGCTAATAGCCTTACTAGTTATTGGCGCTATTTGGAAAAGTAAACAAAAGCCCAAAGGCGAAAAGGTAGAAATAGACACCGTCCAGAAGAGAACAATCAAAGAGACGGTTGCGGCAAGTGGAAAAGTTTTTCCAGAAACAGAAGTAAATATCAGTCCTGATGTATCAGGAGAAATCATAGATATATACGTTGAAGAAGGAGATTCTGTAAAAATGGGGCAGTTATTAGCTAAAGTTGACCCAGACGCTATTCTATCTCAGGTGGAGCGACAGGCAGCAAGCGTTAACAATTCCAAAGCGCAAGTAGCAAGAGCATCTGCTGATATTGAAAGGAACAAAGCGATGCTAGCCCAGTCTCAAGCTCAAAAAGAACAAATAGCCGCTCAACTGAATAATGCTCGTTCTATCCACCAGCGAAATGAGAATATGCACAAAGAAGGGATTATCTCCGATGCCGAATTCGACCAATCTCTTTCTAATCTTCAAAATTTAGAAGCCAATTTGAAATCGGCTGATGCTAGTTTGGAATCTGCCAAAGCCAATTTAAAAGCAGCAGAACAATCTGAAAAAGCAGCAGAATTCACAGTCAAGAGTAGCGAGGCAAGTTTAAAAGAATTAAAAACTAATCTAAAAAGAACTTCTGTCTTTAGCCCAATGACTGGTGTAGTATCTATGCTCAATGTAGAAAAAGGAGAGCGAGTAGTAGGCGCAGGCATGATGGCAGGTACCGAAATGATGCGTGTTGCCAATATGAATGCGATGGAAGTGCAGGTGGACGTAAGTGAAAACGATATTCCTAGAGTGCAGTTAGGAGATTTGGTAGAGGTAGAAGTGGATGCTTACATTGATAGAAAATTTAAAGGAAAGGTAACTGAGATTGCTAACTCTGCCACTTCCGCAGGTACTTCTTTAAATTCTGACCAAGTCACCAACTTTGTGGTAAAAATATTGATAGATTTAGACTCTTATGCAGCATTATCTTCTAATAGCAATAGATTTCCGCTACGACCGGGGATGTCTGCTTCTGTAGAAATTTTTACCAATGAAGCGACTGATGTATTGAGTGTCCCTATTCAAGCCGTAACAGTGAGGGAAGATCCTGAGGCAAAAGAAAAGGGAAAGGAGAAAGCGGACGACGCTAACTTAGAAGTTATTTTTGTAACAGATTCAGCAGCAGATACTGTAAAAATGATACCTGTGAAAACAGGTCTGCAAGATGACACCTATATTGAAATCCTTTCGGGTGTGAGCGATGGAGAAGAGATTGTTGTGGGGCCCTATTCCGCTATTTCCAGAAAATTGAAAAATGGTAGCGAGATAAACACTAAAAAAGAAGACGATAAAAAAGAAGAAAAAGAGTAAACAACTAGAAATCAATGACTTGCAAATAATGCAATAATATATTTCACACTACTGGACATTTTAAAGAGCAGAGAATAGAGAGCAGAGAGTAGAGACAGATTTCGTTTAAAAAAATGACGAAATTTCGTTGTTTTCTAATCGAAATACGTCTCTGCTCTCTGTTCTAAACAATGTCCAGTAGTGTGAATATATTTTTAAACAAAACTCAGCTACTAAAAAGCGATTTTCAAAAGAAAATCGCTTTTTTTTTTGTCAGTAGTAAGTAACTAATAAAAAAAAATCACTTACAATAAGAAAAGAATCCTATTTCTATAGAAACTGGCATAATTTTAATCCAAATATATATTATGGAAAAGTGAGGAAATACAACTATTTCTATAGTTTTTTTACTGAGTAACAAAATCATTAAAAATGAAACATATTATTTAATTCATATTTGAAACTTAGTTAGTGTTAAAGCTATTAATAGTGTATTTTTTTTTATATTTGCGAAGTCTACATTACTTCCCAACCTACTCAAATTAGAGTTACATAGAAACTCCATTTTCCTGAATTCCGATTAAGTAACGTGAAAAACAGCTTGAATATCTCAAGAGGGTATCTTTCGATATCTTCCTAAAGATGGCCAACTTAATCTTTCAGTTACTATGAAGTTGTTTAAAAATGTATAACTGGCTTATTTGCAAGTCATTGATTGTTAATGACTTCACCTTTTTTATTTCCCGTAGCTAAGGCTACGAAAAATAAAAAGGCTGTGTCCTAACAATCAAGCACTTACAACTAACCTCAGTCTACATTCTTAAACAACTTCTATAAGTAAAATATCATCAACATAATACTTATAAGACATAATTCAACACAGAGCTACTTTGTAGCTACACGGATTTTTTTTGGA
>CAKZUM010000141.1 GCA_937921525.1 uncultured Saprospiraceae bacterium | reverse complement strand
ATAATTATCATTTCCAGCCAATACATGAGAAAGCGTACTTTTACCAGAACCGTTTGGTCCCATGATCGCATGGATTTCTCCCGGCTTAATGTCTAAGTTAATTCCTGTTAGAATTTCTTTATCTTCTACTGATACTTTTAGGTCCTTGATTGATAACATTGTATTGTTCTTGTTTTAAATTTTAATCGTGTTCTGAATAATTAATCTTACTTTCAACTCATTTGTAAAACGTTGCATTTCTTCCATTCTGCCAATAGGAAAATTAGGATGTTTCCTATTCGCTAAAAAAGCACGTTTTTTTCTGTATCTTGTTAAGTCATTACTAGCTGCAAATATTTGTATAGTTGTTTTAAGTTGTTTTATTCCTTTAGAAGTCCAATCTTGCCTATCCGCTTTCAATTCTACAAAATCTATATTACTATCATAGGTCAGCATACCATCACATCTATTTTCTCTATCTCCATTGGGTCTAAGTATGTCAATACAATTATCTATAGCCGTGAAAATTACTTCCTTTTGTTTTTCATTATCCACTATTGCTACCCAATCTTCTTCATTAGTAGATATAATAAAAGCTGGACTATCATCATTCAAATCACAGATACCAAAACGACTTTCTTTTGTCCTCGTTTGGCATTCTTCTTTAAAAAAATTAACAACCATTATTTCAATTTAAAATTGATCGGTGCTGCATCCTCTTCTATATCCAATAAGCTATCAAATAATTGATTCGTTTCAGATAAAGATTCATTCAAATAATTATTATCAGAAGGCATTCCTTCATAAGTTGCTAATTCTTTAATACGCCCATCTTTTGTAAACATATAGGTAATCGCTTCTTCCGAAGAAATACAAGAATCGCTGGGTATAAGGTTTGATAATCTTTTTTTCAAGCTATCTCCATCAGGATGGTCGTTAATTTTATTTAAAATATCTTTTCCTTTAATCGCTAATGTCAAATAGTTAATGATATAAGGGCTATGAGTTGTTAAAAGTAATTGGTTGCAGTCTACGAGATTTGTGTATTCCAACAACTTAAACAATAATTCTTTTTGAGAAGAAGGGAACAGATTTTGTTCTATTTCTTCTACTATATTTATGAAACAAGTATTAGTAAATTTAGAAGATAAAACTTGTAATGCTGCTTCTTTTACTTCTTTAGATAAAGTATTATCTGCTAATATTTTTTCGACTTCAGTTTTTATTTTTTGTTGTGCCTCTCCAGTTAACCCTGCATTAGAATTATCTTTCTTTGCATTTATCGAAAGTGCTAAATTTCTAGAAACTAGAAATAAAGGTAATAATGACTGTAATCCACTTGAAGTCTCTGAGAGTTTAATCTTATAATCTACACCTTTAACATAAGCAGTGTTATTGTGTTTTTGATATTCAAATTTAATATCACCAGTTATTGGAATAAGTAAATATTCAGATAATTCTTTTTGTGATCTATCAAATTCTTCTATAAAAGTTAATAAATGTTCGGGTAAGTATTTCAATTTTTCAGGACTACTTATTATACTCAAAAGATTACGTTCAGCAGGAACATACATTAATTTAGGTACTTGATAACTTATCCCTATTTGTTTATCTTTTGCTATGTATTTAAGTTGACTATCTTTGAAATGAAATTCATACGCATCACCTACATAATGAATTTCTGTATCATTTGACAGATAATTTTCTATTCCGAAGTAAGCAAAATTCTCTCTTATAGAATTTCCTGTATCTAATCCATAAACTGGTGATTTTCCTAATCTATAGGTCGATTTCTCCAACCAAGACATCGTAGAAAATAATTTAGCCACACTACTCTTACCCGTACTCTGGTCTCCAATAAACGTAGTCACCTTCCGAATATCCATATAGCCATCGTTGCCTTCAAAGCCCGACTTAATAGGGCCAAAATTTTTTATTTTAATTTGGCTCATAAACTATTTTTTGATATTCTAAACTAGCAATCCGTCTTACCCAACACTACCCTCCAAACTAATCGCCAACAACTTCTGCGCCTCTACGGCAAACTCCATCGGCAACTCATTAAAGACTTCTTTGCAATATCCATTCACGATCATATTGATAGAATCTTCCTCACTCAATCCTCTTTGCTTACAGTAGTATAATTGATCTTCTCCAATTTTAGAAGTCGTTGCTTCATGCTCTACTCTCGCCGTATTATTTTCTACTTCTAAATAAGGGAAGGTATGTGCGCCACACTTATCTCCCATTAATAAAGAATCACACTGAGAGAAATTTTGAGCGTTAGTGGCATTCTTACCTACCTTCACTAGACCTCTATAAGAGTTATGGCTTTTGCCAGCAGAGATACCTTTAGAGATAATCGTACTCTTCGTATTCTTACCCAAATGTATCATCTTAGTTCCCGTATCTGCTTGCTGGAAATTATTTGTTACCGCCACAGAATAAAACTCTCCTACCGAATTATCGCCTTTTAAAATACAACTTGGATATTTCCATGTTACAGCAGAACCTGTTTCTACTTGTGTCCAAGTAATCGTAGAATTATCGCCCTCACAAATACCTCGCTTGGTAACGAAATTGTAGATACCACCTTTTCCTTCCTTATCACCAGGGTACCAGTTCTGTACTGTGGAATATTTAATAGTTGCATCTTTCTTAGCTACTAACTCTACCACCGCTGCATGCAATTGATTTTCATCTCGCATAGGTGCAGTACAACCTTCTAGGTAACTTACCTTACTACCTTCTTCTGCTATAATCAAAGTTCTTTCAAACTGTCCAGTATTCGCTGCATTGATTCGGAAGTAAGTAGATAATTCCATTGGGCACTGTACGCCCTTAGGTATATAAGTAAAAGAGCCATCACTAAAAACCGCTGCATTTAATGCTGCAAAATAATTATCTGTATACGGCACTACCGTACCCATATATTGCTTCACTAATTCAGGATGGTTTTGCACCGCATCACTAAAAGAACCAAAAATAATCCCTAACTCTGATAGAGTTTCTTTAAAAGTCGTCTTTACCGATACACTATCAAATACGGCATCTACCGCTACCACACCCGCCAATACTTTTTGCTCATTCAGAGGAATCCCCAATTTTTCAAAAGTCTTTATTAACTCCGGATCTGCTTCGTCCAAACTATTTAATTTTGGCTTTTGCTTAGGCGCAGCATAATAAATTAAATCCTGATAATTAACTGGCGGATAATCTACATTCGGCCATTGTGGCTCTTCTAAAGTCAGCCAATGACGGTAGGCTTTCAAACGATATTCCAATAAGAATTCAGGTTCGTTTTTCTTAGCCGAAATCTTTCGAACGATGTCTTCTGATAAACCCATTGGAAATTCCTCCATCTCCACATCACTCGTAAATCCATACTTGTAATCGGAATTGGTTTGATCTTCCAGAATCTGCATAGATTCGCTTAATTCTTCTGTTACTTCGTTGGTGATATTTTCCACAGTTAGCTTTTTTAGAGTAGAGAACAGAGAGCAGATAAGAGAGATCAACTTCGTTTAACAAACAACGATATTTCGTTGATTACTAAACGTTTGGTGTCTCTACTCTCTGCTCTCACTTCTCTGTTCTGAATAATTGAGGTTGCAAAGAAAATACTTTTCTTTTAATAAAGACTCAATTTATACAAAAAAGTATAAAAAAGGTTCACGATAGGGATCATTTATTTTTAATTCGTCTAAATAAGGATGAAATGACGCTTTTTTTTGACAAGTTTATCCACGTAGTTGATACTAATTTTACCACAAATTTATGAATGAAGCAGCTAGACTTTGTATTTTACCACATAGGTACATAGGTCACATAGCATAGAAGTCTATGTGACCTATGTACCTATGTGGTAAAATTGTCAACTACTTTTGTGGTTTAGATAAACTTGCCTTTTTTTAGTTGAAAAAAGTCTGTTAATTGAACAGACTATACAGGGAAGGTGTTTAAATGATAAAGCACTTTAATGTTTAGTAAATTCTATATAATATTAAAAAATGGCAAAGAATTCCTTCTCCAACATCATCAATCAAGAGACACCAGTCCTAATAGATTTTCACGCCACTTGGTGCGGACCATGCAAAGCATTAGCCCCGATTATAGACAGTGTAAAATCTAAGATAGGCGATCAAGCTAAGATTATTAAAATCGATATTGATAAGAATCCAGTTTTAGCAACTAAGTTAAAGGTAATGAGTGTGCCTACACTAATGTTATACAAAGCAGGTGAGGTAAAATGGCGGCAATCTGGAATGTTGTCAGAAGGGCAATTATTGCAGGTTTTGGAAGAGCATAAATAATAAAGAGCGAACTAGAAAATACGCATAATTGAACGCGGATTTAAATGATTTTATAGGTCACCTGTATTAAATGTATTCAGTAGGTCGAGAGCGAAATGTACCCAGTATAATTTCTGTCAACATCACTCACGACCTGCAAAAATCAAAAAATATCTGTGTGACTACAAAGTAGTTCCGCGTTGAATTATGCCTTATAAGTAGTCAACATCTAAATCAGCCAATCAAAAAAATCCCAAAAATCAAGGCATCACCTGCAACTTAGCAAATTTCAACATCAACCGCCGTTCTGGATCATCTATCTGATCAAAGTAAATAGTCGCCACTTTTTTATCCCTAGCCCCGTCTATTTTCTTAACAACCCCTTCCCCAAATTTTAAATGTAACACTTTCATGCCTTCTTCAATAGATTCCGCAGCACTCGGTCTAAAATCAGCAGGATCAATATTCAATACCGCTTCTGTCCGCTTTTTCTTCAAGCTACCAGAGACTCTTGCCCTTGGAGCAATCTTAGACGTCTGAGCACCCATAGTAAAGTTACTTTCTAAGTGATCCAAAGGAATTTCCGCTAGAAAACGACTTGGCTCATTATAGTTGGTTTTTCCATGACGGTATCTAGATGCAGCAAAGGAAAGTGTAAGCATTTCTTCAGCTCGAGTGATAGATACATAGAACAACCGGCGTTCTTCTTCTATACCCGCCAAACTATTCATGGACATAAAAGATGGGAATAAGCTTTCTTCCAAACCAACTACGAATACTGATTTGAATTCTAGTCCTTTTGCAGCATGCGAAGACATGAGCGTCACATAATTGCCGGCCTCTTCCTCGTCCATATTCGTATGCAAGGCGATATTCTGGATATACGTACCAATAGATTTATCCGTTTGAATAGCCCCTTCGATCACTTCGTCATTTTCTACAAATTCTTTAATACCATCTAATAAAGAGGTGATGTTTTCTAATCTGCCTAAGCCTTCAATGGTAGTATCTGCTTTGAGCTTGGTAATCAATCCCGTTTGTCGAGCAACGAAGGTGGCTAATTCATAAGCATCTGTAGTAGCTGCTTTTTGGATGAAGGTTTCTATCATTAACTTAAACCCCTTTAACTGTCCTTTTGCTCGCTTGGCCACCTCCACTTGATCTAGACAATCCCACATAGTTTGGTCGGTATTCGCTGCTAGCGCGCTAATTTTATCAACGGTTGCCTTACCTATCGCTCGCTTAGGATAATTGATAATTCTTTTGAGTGCCTCCTCGTCTTTTTGGTTGATCGTTAATCGTAGGTAGGCTAATAAATCTTTTACCTCTTTTCGTTGGTAGAAAGAAGTCCCCCCGAATACTTGATAGGTAATGTTGTAGCGTCTTAGATATTCTTCAAAAACCCTAGACTGCGCATTTGTTCTATATAATATGGCAATATCACTATTACTAAAATGGTTTCTATTCTTCTGTTCAACGATCGCATCTGCGATTCTTTTGCCCTCTTCTGTGTCCGATAATGCTTTAATGACTTTTATCTTATGACCACTTCCTTTGTCTGACCAAATTTTCTTTTTGATCTGTTTTTTATTATACCCTATCGTTGCATTAGCAGCTTGGACGATATGGCTCGTTGATCTATAGTTTTGTTCTAATTTAAAGGTCTGTAAGGTTTTGTAGTCTTTGGATAAGTCAAGAATGTTATCAACCGTAGCCCCACGAAAGGCATAGATACTCTGCGCATCATCCCCTACCACACAAAGGTTTTGTTTGCTACCATCGTATAAAGTGAGTTTCTTCAAAATCGCATACTGCAAGTAGTTGGTATCCTGAAACTCATCTACTAAAATATATTTGAATTTCTTGCGATACTTATCTAATACATCATCCGGATTCAGATGCAATAAGTAGTATAATTGAAAAAGTAAATCATCAAAATCCATTGCGCCTGCCTTCTTACAGCGAATGGTATACTTCTTATATATTTCGTGAATGTACGGCCGCTTATTGGCACGATCTGCGATCATTAATTCCTCCATTTGTGGATAAGCCTTTGGCGTAATCAAATTACTCTTGGCAGAAGATATTCTGGAATAGATCGCATTGACATTATAAATATCTGGACTCAAATTCATATCCTTAATCACTGCTTTCAATAAGCTCTTTGTATCATCCGTATCGTAGATCGTAAAATTAGAAGGATAGCCAATTTTCTCTGCCTCCACTCTTAGTATCTTCGCAAAGGTGGAGTGAAAAGTACCTGCCCATACTTGATTGGCTTTGCCACCTACCACCTTAGAAATCCGCTCTTTCATCTCTCTTGCTGACTTATTCGTAAACGTCAATGATAAGATTTGCCACGGCAATACCCCTTGCTCTATCAGATAAGAAATTCTAAAGGTCAATACTCTAGTTTTCCCCGACCCGGGGCCTGCTACCACCAAGACAGGTCCTTCGGTAGTCGTTACGGCTGCTCGCTGAACATCATTTAATTCTTCTAAGTAATTCTGCATATTTTTGTAATCAATTGTCGATTTTACTCACGCCGTTGTTGTTGTCGTGCAAAAATAAGAAATCGAAAAGGGCTGCACGAACTTTATATAAACTATCTCTAGTATGGACATAAAAGCCGCATTACTAAAAGAACATTCTAAGAAACAATCCTTAATGATTGCTAACTATATTGGTAGCGATCAGGAACGTTTTAACGAATTAATGGACTTATTTTATAATGAGGAATACCGCATTACACAGCGAGCAGCTTGGGTGATTAGCCATTGTGCAGATAAATATATTTTTTTGGTACAAGCCCATTTACCTAAAATGACAGTATATATGGTCAAGGATGGACTGCACGTATCTATCAGAAGAAATATTGTCAGAACCTTAGCCAAAATAGAGATTCCTGAAGCATTAATGGGGCTTGTGGCAGATGCTTGTTTTGGTTTTTTAGCCAATCCTAAGGAAACCGTGGCGGTGAAGGCTTTTTCTATGGAAATTTTGTATCAGATGTGTCTAAAAGAACCTGATTTGGCGCATGAGTTGATTCCGTTGATTGAGGATAATATGGCGATGAATGGTACGGCTGGTATTTTGTCTAAGGGCGGGAAGATTTTGCGGAAGTTGCGGGTGGATGGGTAGTTTTCGGAATGAATTCCTTGGACAATTTTTATTTGTAGACTAATTTTATTTTATCAGTCGGACTGTTTGAAAATCTTACATCTGATATCTTACATCATAAATCATAAATCCACCAGATTCGCACGTAACAGATTTATGATGTATGACCTGCCTGCGTTCCTTGGAAGGCAGGTTTCTGAAATATGATTTATGATTTTCCAGCGCCAATCACTCCTCTTTCGTGGTGTGGGTTTACGGAATAAATTCCGTGGTACGGGATACAGAATAAATTCTGTGGTACAAAAAAAAAGCCGTGCATCCCTGCACGGCTTTTT
>CAKZUM010000140.1 GCA_937921525.1 uncultured Saprospiraceae bacterium | reverse complement strand
AAAACAATAACTTCCGCATCTGCCTCTATTCTTTTTGATATAAACAAGAAAACCTTCCTCATAGTTATGCTATGAGGAAGGTTTTATAAATTTTAAGATTGGTTTAGAAATGGTTCAATAATAAATGTACATTCTTCTACTGGTTATTTTTCCTTTTGACATCCCGTCCGCAAGCGGTTCACAAAAGATAAAGATTCCCCGAATATTTCCCTTTTGTTCATGTTGAAAAGCCTCGTCGATGCTAGGCACCGCCTACGCCCGCCCGACCGAAGTCATTCGGGCTGGTTTTTCGCCTTGCATAAAGAAAAAATAACGGCGCATAAAAACGACATTTATTAATGAACCATTCCTTATCCTTTATCGTCTACCAAATAAAGTTTAATGTTCTGTAATAACGCCAATTTTACTTTTATTTAGTTTCCAATGATTGTAGTCTACATTATTAATGATACCATTTCCGTCAGCATCCGCTGGGGAATAAGCATTGATAGTAGCACCCTGTAATTTCCAAATATTATAATCTTCATTATTGATAATACCATTACAATCAAAATCTCCGCTATTTAAGGTGAACGTACTGCCCATAGATTTTAATTGATTGCTGCCCATAGCTGCATCCATCGAGCTTGTAAAATCATAAAGAGTAGCATCACTATTAATTGCGACAGTTGTTCCACTAACTACAGACATATGATTTTGGTGAGTAATGGAAATATAATAGGTGCCGGGAGAGACACAATCAAAGACTAAATTAGTATTCCCATCAACATCCACCACTGTTCCATCATCTTGTAGTAAGACTGCTTTTTGACATAAAATATTTGAAAAATCATTATCTGATCTTATTCCGATTAATAGCCAATCTACTATTTTGTTTGGCATTGAAACGATCGTCTCGAAGCCTCCATAATTGAAGGGCGTACCACCAAAGGGTTGGTTAAGAGGAATTAAAGATTTATCTGAAAGATCTGTTCTCATCAGCTTAGTGCTCGTATCGTAATACCCCTCTAAAATTGTTTTGAGCTGCAAGTTGCTTCCTACAGGTGGCGTATTATGTCCGCAAAAATCAACATGTTCTTGCATCGGTTTTTTGGAACTTATACAGTTCTCCTCTAAACTAAAAACCATTTGATATAATGCACCTTCTAATTCTTTACTTTGGATGCCTCTTTTGGCAACGCCATTTTCAATAGAAAAATACATTGAACTATTAGGGTCATTAATGTGACCTAATCCGTGAGCATGTCCTAATTCGTGTAAGGCAATTGTCTCAAAATCAAATTCTGTAATCTCTGGTTGCGCAGTAGAGTAGTTCCAATTAATACCTGAAATCATGTTGTTTGGATGAACAAACTGCATATCAAATTCTTTTAAATACCAGGTAGTATTCATTAAGTCACAGGTAGTGTTTCCAGATGCTTTGTACCTTGAAGAAGTCATTGCTACCACTCCTGCTGGCATATCTTCCGAAAACATAATCGTACTTATTGCGTCATTAGCTGGGCCTACACTGGTAGCTGTTTCACTTACGGTCCAGTGGATGCCAGTCGCACATCTCCATTTATCTATAGCCCGTTCGAATGCAGCTTTAGCGGCTGTATTATTAGCTAATCCAGAGAGCGAATTATATACTAGGGTATAGCCGCCCAACTCATCAAAATCTATAAAATTGATAAACTGTCGAGTAGGAACTTCAAAGTTCTTATAGGTACTATATATTGGCTTGATGGACCATTGAATCTCTATCGGATGAGTGTCAATTAAATTATTATCGCTATCATAAACTTGAACAGTTCCGCTACCTGCAGTTAAGGGAATTTTGACTATAATTCGAGTATCTGACCAAATCTCTAGATCAGAAGCATATTCTGATGCCGCTACAATAAAAGTGTCTCCACCGTTATCACTATTAGAAAACCTTATATACCCAGGGGTATTTCCAAAGCCACTTCCCTCGATGATTAATTTATGATCCGTTTCAGAGGATCCTGCATAAAACACAGTAGCTGGTGTACCCGTTCCATCTTTTAAGGTTAATGCTCTTCTTGATACCGAAGTATTTTGTCTGCCATTGACCATTCTTGGATCAATTCTGATTGGTACATAAATCTCCCCATTTGGGAGTACAGCTTCTTGATTTGTTTTTTTCTTTATGTAACTGAAAAGTGCTTTTTCTTCAATTGGTTGTCCAAACACTTCCTCAAAGAATCCATTAACCTGTGGCATTGCCCCTTGAGAATATGCGTGTAACATATACTGAGGATGGGGAGTATTACTTAACTGTCTAAATAATTGGGTTTTTAATACAGAGATATTTTCTAGTAGGAATAAGTAAGATTGATTTTTTAATAAAGAAATGGAAGGGGTTACTAATTGTGCTTCATCTTCAGTTACTCCACCAAGCACAATTATTTCAAAAAATAAATTTGAGGTAGCCTCTTTGAGATAAGCTTCACTTTGTATCGTATAGACAGTATAAATATTTTCTCTATTCCTGTCCCAAATTGCTTTAGATTCAATTACTTTGCCTAAAGCAATATGATCTGTATTATCTACTCTATCACTTAAAGCAACTGGATGTAAGCATGCATAAGAGGGTAAAGCACACCATAACAGAAGAAACAGAGAGAAGGTATAGCCTATGATTCTTCTCATGAGTTAAGTGTATGTATGTATATTATTAGCATATATTATTTAATACCAAAATTTTAAATGATTCTATTGCTTTTTTTGGTTTTGCTTTTCAGGATAATTTTATAGCTATTTGCTATTTGTTATTTCTAAAAAATGTATCAAAGTGACATACTATTTAATAATTAAATCCATTTCACTTCTGTTTTTTTAGAAATTAAAATCTCAGATATTAAAATTATATCATTCTCATCTGCATCCGCATAGGAACAATTATTTATATTCTCTCAAGAAACTATTCCAAGGTTTAGCTTTTATTAATAATAATTCTGTTTCTATCCAAGTCTCTACTATTTACGACAAAATGACCTCCTCTGTCTTTTGCTTGTGCTGTATCTAATAGAAGTGATAAAAATCATAAACTGTAGTCATCTGTTACACAGGGTGGGGGAGCTATTAAAAATGAATTGATGATTTATAGGGTGCATTACTAAATAGTAATTTTAAGTACTAGCATCTATAACATATAATTCTTCTAATCTATCTAGCCCAATTAACATACCATTTTTTCTTGTAAAAATGTTTGTTGCGTAATTTATGAAATCCATATTGTTGAGACCTCTTGATGTTACTAGTATTCACTCTATCGCATCATTAGTAAAAACGTGACAGATACTGTTTGCTTATAGTTACCTAGTTGAACACTTTATATAGGCATCTAAGAGTTTGTCTAAATTTCTACTTCCTGATAACCAATATCTTAGGAACTTGAGTTTGCATTAAAATAGTCACCTAGCTCGCTAGGCAACAATTTTAATGCTTCCTCAAATGATAATCAGTTCGTACAAATTTTAGACAAGCTCTAACAACAAATCAGTTTCCCTTTGTGTTCTACTTGGTTAAAAGGCCAATTTTACTCCTATTTCTTTTCCATAAGTTATAGTCTAAACTATTGATAATACCATTGCCATCTGCATCTGCTGGCGAGTACGTATTGATTGCTGCACCAGATGTTTTCCATAAGTTATAGTCTTCGTTATTAATGATCCCATTACCATCAAAATCACCACTAGTCATTAAGTAATGACTACCTTTTACTTGTAATTGTTCTGTTCCCATAGCTGCCTTAGCTTCGGTAGTGAAATCATAAATAGTAGGAGTTTTTTCTATGGGGTGGGGTTGACTGCTTAGAACTGCAAGGTGATTTAAGTGGTGTACGGCAATATAATAGCTATCCGTATCCACCCCATTAAATAAGATTTCTTCTTGTCCGTCTAAAGTAATGAGCGATCCATCATTCCTTAAGAAAACGGCCTGTTGATGAATTATTTGATTAAGATCATTGGAATCTCTTAATTCAACTAGCATCCAATCTACTACATTTGCAGGAATAGTAGATACCACTTCAAAACCATTATAGTTGAATGGGGCAACATTGAAAGGTTGAATCAAAGGCATAATATTATTATCGGATAGACTGGTATTCATTCTACCAGTACTCTCATCAAAATAGCCTTCAATCATTATTTTTATTTTAGCCCGATTGTCAATAACAGCTGGAGTACCTGTGTTGTCGCAATCTGTATTGCCTGCAAATACAGTCATCGGACTGTAAGAAGATACGCAATTTTCTTTTGTACTAAAACCGATTTTATGAGCGGCACCTGCTAATTCTCCATCTCCAATTTCTCTTCTCATTTCTCCATTGCTGATAGAAAAGTGCATAACACTTTCCTCATTGACCACATGAGCTAAACCGTGTGCATGACCCAATTCGTGTGTTAGAATGGATTGAAAATCAAATTGAAAAATACTTGGCTCGTCGGTGCTATAGTTCCAAGTTAAGTTATTAGGTAAAGAAGCAGGACTAGCTAATTCTATATCAAATTCTTTTAATCGCCAGAGTGTTTGTTCTTGGCTGCAGCCACTATTTCCAGCACCTTTATATCTGGAAGAGGTGATAGCTAATACTCCAAGAGGCAATTGATCTGTAAATTGAGCGATACAATTTCCATCATTCAATACATCAGTAGCGGTGCCAGTTCGGTCTAAAACGAAATTAACACCAGTGGAACATTGCCATTTGGATAAAGCCCTTTCAAACGCATCTAAGGCTTCTGTATTTTGAAATAAACTGGAAGCATTATTAATTTTGATTGTATATCCTCCCTTATCATTGGCATCAATAAAGTTTACTCGTTGCCTAGTATAATCTGAAAATTCTCTATAGTCATGATAGAGTGGATTTAGAGACCAATCTATTATAATATCAGTAGTTCCTACAACATTGCCGCTACTATTTTTTACATTCATTGTACCTGTACCTGCTTCTTTAGGTACTTTAATGCGAATAGCAGAATCTGTCCAATAAATAATATCAGTTCCATATTCGATAGTGATGTTTCCTAAACCACCTACATCTGCATTTGGAAATTCAATCACACCAGTAGTCGTGCCAAAACCACTACCTTCAATAATCATTTGATAGTCTTCATCAATCGTTCCTGCACTAAAGGTATTGGTGATTTCTCCAGCACCATTCTTAGTGATAATAGTTTTTCTGTTTAGCACATTTTGTACCCTTCTGTAGTTGTTATAGGTGCATCCATCAGGATCAAAGGTAAGAGAGAGATAAGGAGCTACATTAGTTTCCGCAGAACTTATCGAAAGAATGGCATTGGCAATGGGTAGGTTGTTTCTCAACATCAATCCAAAATTAGTATCTGGGTTATCTAGCCATTCTTGAATAAGAGTGGAAGGTATCGTTATTGATGTCCATCCAATTGAATTAACTGGCTCTGATAGTAAAAGGGTAGCATCATAATTACCGCCAATCCAAGATTGATTAGGGTAGGATTCATTCCAATTACTTGTTCCAGCATTTTGATTTTGATTTCCCTCTTCCCAGTCTTGCATCATTTTATTTAACTCTAAAATAGCACCAGAATTAGCACTATTTATATGGAAGAAAAGTTCCGCACTGTTAACGACAGAGCCACTAAATTTTGATAGATCAAAATGGAGTAGTGCTCTTTTCTTTTGGGATTCGGTTTCATTCAAATACAGCAAATTACTTTGACCATAATTAGTAGTAGGACTTTGCTGGTTGATCCAAGTATCTTTAGTAGCTGTTATTGTTACTTGAGCAATGGGAATACATGGATTGTAATCATTTGGATCATAGTCACTAGCACTGGTCGGAAAATTGCCGTAAAAACCATCTCCATCAAAATCTACAGGTAAGCAGTTTCCATTATGAGTAGCTGGGTCGCAGGCACTTAGGGGATTTGTATCCGTGTCAGGCTGATATATTCCATCTCCATTTGTTTCTTGTGTATCAGAAATCCCATCCCCATCACTATCACTATTGGGGTCATTAGGATTTTTATCATAAATATCTTGAACGCCATCATTATCCAAATCTCCATCATTTGGATTAAACTGAGTTCTGGGAGTAAAAGTGCTGCCATCTGGTTTTTTAGGTGTTATATTAGTTCTGGCAGCTATTAATTCTAATAACTCTGATTCACGTATGGGTGTACTATTAAAATGATCTTGGTAATACCCGTTAGTCATTGGAACAATTCCTTGATTATGAGAATTAGATTCGTAGATTGGGTTGCCAGTACGAGCTAGGTGGTTAGGCAATATGTTATTATTATGTGTTTGCTTTAAAGCAAACATATACTCCTTACCTACTGTGAGGCTAACAGAAGGGTGAATCACTTGTATCTCATCTTCGACCCTACCACCAGGTAGCACTATATCCACATATTTGTGATAGCTAGGATCTTTTGTAAAACAAGTAACCTCCAAGGTATAGGATGTGTAAATATCCGAACCAGTAGCATCCCAATAAGAATTTTGATTAATCACTTTAGCTAAAACAATTTTAGCCGAATTATCGATTCTGTTCTCAAGCGATATTGGATACATCTGGGCAAACAATGAATTGACCGTTCCAATTACGAAAAGTACTAGTAGATTTTGTTTAAGTGTCATCTGAGCGATTAGATTAATTGATCGTCAATTAAGAATAGAAATTAAATTCGTAATTCTAATCTAAAGGAATGAAAGAATAATAAGCGTAATAGTTATTGTTTTTTCATTCCTAAACATTCTATAGTTTATAATTTATTATCGGGTAGGAGGGAATTCCAAGCTACGATGGTAAAATGGAACTGGGTGCTCAAAATGAAGGGTAGCACGTTTTTAATGACTTGGAGAGTAAAGAGAAGGGTAAGTCAGTTACAAAAATATAAGGTATTAGACACTATAGTATTAGAGTACTATTAGATAAGTGACATAGATATTTTAAGATTTTAATAAAAATGAAATAGACAGGAACTTAAATTTAAGCGAAGATGACAATGTTTTTTTAATGTTAAGTGACTAATTTACTTTGTACGATAACCTAAAATGGAGAACTTGTTTTAACTCAATTTAAGCGAAGATGACGATGTTTTTTTAATGTTAAGTAGCTAATTTACTTTGTATGATAACCTAAAATGGGGAACTTGTTTTTAGTCAACAATTTTTTTAAATGGATTTCTTTGTTTCCATTCAACTTTGGGTTGGAAGTAAGATAAGACTGGAGAAAAAATATGATTTTTCATGGCATTAGTATGCTTACCAAAATAATATAAAGGAACTGGTTTAGCACCTACAGAACTTTTTATTTCTAATGCTGTTCTTGCAAAATTTATTTGTTTTGACTTTGTCGTAATACCTAGTCTTATAATGTCAAATAATATATTTAGATAGGCTTGGTACTTCCGATTATTATCGGAGTCGAATCCTAAAAAGTGAGCTTCTAATTCTTCATGGTTTTGAAAAGTAGTATAAAATGCAATTAACTCCTCTTCGATGAAATAGCCGAACACTCTGAATTTTTCGGGGAAATGTTCTTTAAAATTTAAGAAATAAGCTCCACTAAGATATACCACATTGAAGCCTGCATTATCTGCAATCGCCTTGTATAAGCTATCAATTTGAGGAAGAAACGCTTTCATAAGATCAATCGTAAATTCTTTTTTACGAATCGTCTTGCCTAGTTTGAACGCTCGCTTTGCTCGAACTCTTGATTTAGAGGTGAGGGCTTGCAAGTAATCATCAAAACTTTCCCAATTTTCTGGGACATCTAAAACCATATTGGGTTGTAAAGTAAATTCATTATAGGATTTACTTAGAACCGTTTTAAAACTTTCTTTTTTAGCATCACCGATGTCCTTTATAATTTGTAAAGAAACAGGATGCTTTTGTTGCTTTAGATTTATCTTAAGAACATCCAAACCTTCTTGTAGTAATCGGTGGCTTAGGGTAGTTGATATGCTTGATGAAAAGTGGGTGCCATGATCTCCAGTAAGTAATAAATTACCAGATATGATCGCATTCATATTGGCCATCTTTAAAATAACGGCATTTATTTTTTGCTGATAAGCAGGTATTTCTTTATCTGTTAGTGCATCCCCTACTTTTAACTGTACCAGTTGAATGTATGCAATGCCTACTACTTTTTCTTTATCGGTAAATACTAAATATCTGAAGCGAATTCCGGTAGGGGCAGCATCTTCTAGAAAACGGAAATAAGGTACTTGTAGAAAAGTATTATCTCTAGGTTCTATCTGTGCCCATTTATTTGCGGCTTTGTCAATAGTATCATACAATTCTACTTGATATGAATTATTGGCTATCGAATAACTAGTCATAGTGTCTTCTCGAATAATAGGACTCATCGTTGATTTTAGGCACATAATGGATCAGAACAAGGTATTGCTACTATACTTATTGAAAATTATTAAACGCTCCTGTAAAGGTAAAGTTCTAATATTAAAAAAAAAGTATTTTTCTCGACATTCCATTGTCTATCTACTGCCATTACTCCATTGGATCTGTAGCTATCTGATATGGATGCCTATCTATGGGTTAATAGCTTTTTTATCTAAGGTTTTAGTCACTAAACTAGAGGATAAAACTTTTAAAATATTTTAAATAGCTGATTATTAGTGAATTAACTGTTTGATTGGTTAGTTTTTATGAAAAAAAAATGTCACAAAAATAGAATTTACGGTATTAAATAACTTGACTTTCGTTGTATATTGCAGTATCAAAAGAAATAAAAGGAGTTAGCTCCAATCAATATATATTCCCTCTAATTATTCCCTCCGAAAAAAGATAATTTTTATTAAAAAATAATCAATTATTTAGACATCAAGAAATAGCAAATTTGGCACATTATTTGAACTACATATAGTATCTGATTATTCCCCTTCAATTAAACATTCCCTCCATCTAGTTCTTTTACAATTCAATTAAAATTTAAGGTATAGACCAAAAAAAAAGCGACAGAACAAATGTCCCATCGCTTAAAATAGTTCGTATATAATTACTAAAACACCAAAAGAGAAAATAAAAAAAATTAGTTATGTATCACCTTCAATTCCTCGGTCAAAAAGCCATTTTTAGATAGCAATTGGACATAATAAGTCCCATTTTCCCAAGAAGTAGTGTTAAACGTCTCATTGATATGTTTGCTCTCCATAGTAGTACGATACAAGTAATACCCTTGTGAATTAAATATAGAAATAAAGACCAAGGTATTCTCCTCAAATTCATAATTCAAATTAAAATAAGTATTAGCAGGATTAGGACTCACCATAAGCTCTGGAGTAGCAGGTACGTCAATAGTCACCACGTCAGAAGTGATAGACTCTGTGATGTCAAATGATTCCATTGTAAATTGTTCGATCACCTCACAGCCAGAGGCATCAGAAATCGTCACTTCGTAGTCTCCATTTTCTAGATCTCTTTCACTGCTACTAGACAAACCATTACTCCACTCATAGGTATACTCAGGATTACCACCTTCCACGAAAAAATCCACACCACCTTCTTCTAATTCTGTTGTCACTTCTAAGTACTCAGGATCTGTAATATCAAAGTAAAATGTCTTGACACAATTACGGGCATCGACTACCTCTAAACTATGTGTTCCCGAGTCTAAGTCACGAATGGTATTTCCCGTTTCTCCATTAGACCAGAATAGTTGATAAGGAGCCAGGCCACCCACAATGCTTACTGCGATGCGCCCATCAGCAGCTCCAGAACAGGTTATTTCTGTTACGTCTAACTGATTCAAAAGAATTGGATCATTTGATCTTATTTCTTGAGAAATAACAATAGAACAGCCGTTCTGATCTCTAATTGTTGCAGAATAAATACCTGCCGCTAAATTGCCAATTTCAAAACCTATTTGTCCTGTATTCCATTGTACCGAGTACTCTGATTCTTGGCCTACTACTTCAATTTTTATATGTCCTTCTTTTTGGCCACAATCATCTTGAGTCACTTCAATATTATTAATATCAATTGATTTGGAAATTACTTCAATTCTACTATTATTCGTACAACCATTTTCTCCGATTACATTTAATTCATATGTACCCGCAAGCGTAACAGTTGGATTCTGTTCGGTAGAGTAGAAGTTGTTAGGGCCTTCCCAAACATACTGTGCACTTGATTGATTTGTTAATACATTTAATTGAGCCGTTGTTTGTGCACAACTTAAATCTGTTGCAGATAAAGCTAGTATAGCAACTGGATTATTATCTGCTTCTACTAAAAGAGATCTTCTAATTACACAGCCTCCTGCTGTATACACTTCTACCGTATAAGTACCTGGTATGGAAACAACTGGATTCGATTCATCTGAACTAAAATTATTTGGACCGCTCCAATCATAGCGACTAAATAGGTAATTAGAAGTAGTATTTAGTTGCGTAGAATTGTTAGCACAAGTGATAGCTGCTGCTGAGATATTAATAGCAGGCGTTTCAATTGTATTTTCTACAGTAAATGATTTTGTTGACGTACATCCATCTGTACCTGTAGCGACCAAGGTGTACACTCCTTCTTGTGTTACAGTTGGTTGGGGCGTGTTAGTTTGATAGTTATCGGGGCCACTCCACTGGTAATATATGATATTATCATAGTTAGTTAATCTAAGAATGGTCGTGCTGTTTTGACAGTTAAGAGGGTTTGCCTGAATGTCAAAATTTGGTGTTCCAGCTTTATTTACCGTATAGCTTGCACTAGTAGTACACCCAGCCCCGTTAGAGATAACAAGAGAATATGTACCAGCTTCTGTAGCTTGGATTTGACCATTGTTACTGCTGAAACCATTAGGGCCACTCCATTGATACATCACATTATTCGCATCCGTAATAGCACTCAATGTGACAAAAGATTCATTACAAGAAATATCACCACCACCGATTCTTATAGCTGGTAACTCAGTAGCTGCGCCCACTTGGGCAGTAGTAGTATTGGTACATCCAGTCAATGAGCTGACCTCTAAAGTATAAATACCTGGTATTTCTGTAGTTGGATTTTTTAAAGTAGAAACAAAACTATTTGGTCCTGTCCATTTGTAGCTTACCTGTTCATTAGATGTTGCTACTAATTCTACACTAGATTTAGAACAAGTAATAACACCACCATAAGCCTGCACCTCAGGCTGATAAATTTCCGAACGAACTACTATCTGATCTTGACTCACGCAGTTACTCGCATTTTTTACACTCAAATAGTAAGTACCTGCCTGATCGACTTTTGGAGCAGAAAGATTAGACGTAAATCCATTTGGTCCAGTCCATGCGTACGTGAGATCGGATAAATTTGTATTTACTTTCAACTCAGCAAAAGGTGTATTACAGCTAATATTATTACCTCTGATTTGAAAAACAGGTGCTTGATCTTGCTTTACTACAACGGTATCTCTTGCCTTACAACCCGTACTATTATTGGAAACAGTATATACGTAAGTCCCTGATGTAGTGACAGTAATACTATGTCCAGAGGTAGAATTATTAAGTACTTCGCCAATTTTTGTCCATCTATAAGAATGTCCAGTTTTATTAGTTGGATTATTAGCTTCTAAAGTAATTGATCCATTTGTACAGGCAATGGTTCTGTCTGGACCAGCATCTGCTACGATTCTATCTGCACTTCTTACTGTCGAACTTAATTTTGCAATTTTTCCATTTCTATCCGTCACCGTTACTGCATAAGAACCACCTGCTAAACTAGTTAATCTAGCAGCTCTAGAACCGTTACTCCATTGATAGGTGAAAGGACTAGTCCCGTTTTCTAAACTTAATAAAATACTACCATCACTTTCTCCAAAACAAGTCTCATGTCTGACAGAGGCCGTAGCTGTAAAAGGTACAACTACTGGAATGAAATTACTTAGACAAGAGGCATTCGCAATTTTATTTCTGATTAAATCTCCCGGTTGTTGTCCAAAGCCCGCAGAAAAACTAATACCTGGATTGTCACTAGATAAAGAACAAGAATTAGTCCATCCCGGATCAAGGTGACAATAGCTCATCATTGTACCAGAAGAGGTAGGTTCTGGCCCTTGTGTACAACCACCTTCTGGACACCAGCAATTATCAATTGGACCAGTAGGCCATAAACAACTGTGGGTATGAGGGGAACCTAAATTATGCCCAATTTCGTGAGTCACCGCATAAGCAGTCCATGAGAAAGTAGGGTAGTTGAGGTAGGCAGTTGTTACATTCGTATAGGCAACTGCAATACTCTTATCACATAATACATCAATATTGGCAGATCCACCATTGGGTGGTGTTCCGTTCACTTTATAGTTAGATAATAAATGAGCAATATCACCATTGAAGTTGCCATTCAATCTACTTGCGAAGTCATTTCTAGCTTTCTTTGCGGAAGAGTTAAGGTAGGGATCAGGAGTTGACCAAATCTTTATTTCAGAAATTTCTAATTCTACCTCTTCGTTTTTATATAAAGTAGAAACGATATTGAATAACCCAGTTGTAAAGTCTGTCACTCTTGTCGAATTGCTACCTAAGTTTTTGTACAAGTGGTTATCACATTCAACATATACCCTCACTTTTTTATTTTGGCTAGACCTTGAAGCACTAACAGGTTCCATATGAAAATCTACAGGATCTTCCGTAGAACATTCAAAAGGATTAGGAATATTCAAATTTTGTTCTTTATAAATAACAAAGCTATTTTCTCCACCTCTTTCATACGGACCAACATTATAATTTTGTCCTTGAAAAGAAAGAACTCCAGTTACTTTATCCTCAAAAAAGTTTAAAGCTACGAGTGCATTGGATTGTCCCTTAATCGCACCGCTATAAAAAATAGCTGGGTTATAATCTAAAGTAGTTAATTCGCCATTTCCAGCTACAGTGATTTTGAAGTCCGTAGCGGTATATGATTTTTTTTCAAGCTTCAGCGTTAGTTTAGTATCCTGCTCAAAAGGAATAACTAAAGTGAAGTTATCCTTATTATTGCTTCTTATCTTCGCTAAGGCTTCCTTATTGATCGTAACAAATACGGCATCTTCTACAAAGTCACCTGTACCAATGTTTGCTTTATCTACTTTAAATAAGTTCGTTACCGTAGTTGGTACACGTGATGCCTGTGCTTGATAAGTTGATAAAGTACATAGCAATCCTATTAGGATGCTAGTGCATACCTGCTGTAACTGATTCATTGTTAGCGAATTAATGGAGGTGTGAAAACTAAGAGGGAATACCTAAGCGTGGGGTGAGATAAATTAAAGGGGAATACTTAGGAGTTGAAAGGAGGTAAGTGTGAACTATACATCAAAGATAAAACACATCAGTAGTTAATCCTATTATATAGCTTGTCACTTTCTACTTTTTTGAATTTTTTTTGAAAAAAAATGCCTAATTTTCACTAAAACAGCCTGTTATTTCATTTTTAAATAAGTTTGTGACTAGGATTAGTTTTTAACTATTATCTGCGGATATTGCCACAGTAATATTCCGATAATAAAAGACTCACTTATTGACGAATTTTGTGACTAGGGTATGGAGTAGGGGCTAAAATCCATTATTTTATCGTTACTAAATATTCTTCTACTATCTTTGTTCTAGGAAAAACGTTGATTACAAATAATATGGAGATTGATATTCAAATAAAAGATAAGCCGCTGTCCCCCCAAGCATGTATAGATTTTGTCACAAATGGAGGGGCCGGAGGAATAGCGGTATTCATAGGAACCGTAAGGAATCAGACCAAAGGAAAGAAGGTGCTGCGACTAGATTTTGAATCTTATCAGCCAATGGCTATTTCTGAAATGAAAAAAATTGCGGAAAGAACAGGAAAAAAGTGGCCAGTACAGAAAATTGCGATTCACCATAGAGTAGGCTCTTTAGCTATTGAGGAAATAGCGGTAGTGATAGCAGTAGCTACGCCCCACCGAAAAGCAGCTTTTGAGGCTTGCGAATTTGCTATAGATACGCTGAAAGAAACCGTACCTATCTGGAAGAAAGAATTTTTTGAAGATGGGGAGGTATGGGTGGCTGCGCATCCGTAGGTTGGGTGAGAGGGCAGGAAAAAATCAAAAATCATATTTCATACATCATACATCATAAATCCATCTAGCTCAAAGTGTGATGGATTTATGATGTATGATTTAAGATTTCTGATATATGATTTGCCAAAGGCGACTACTCCAAACTCCCATAAATAATCGTATACAATCGTTCCCAAAAATCAGGACGGCGATAGCCAAATACCTGGCCCATGCCCACAAATATTAATTCCTCAGAAGGATCAATAAAAAACTTGGTATTAAAAGCACCGCCCCATTCATAAGTACCGGGAGATTTTGCGGACCATGCGCTTCCAGCCTCTGTTTTTAAAGCAAAGCCCAAGCCATAGGTAATTCCAGGCAAAGGACTATAGCCAGTACCTTTTAGATTCACCAAAGGTAATTGATCGGAGGTCATTACCTCAATGGCCTTACGCCCTAATATTCGTTGACCTTTGTAAGTGCCACCATCACATAATGCTTGTATCATCTTCGCATAATCAGTTGCCGTACCAGACAAACCGCCACCACCTGCATAATGGTTGTTATCTTTTTTCTTTGGATAGTCAACATTCATTCCGCCCATCATTTCAGTGGTAGCATTGACTAGTTTTCCAGATTGGTCATAAATATAAAATGGAACCAATCGACTATGGCGATCTTGTGGCAAATTGAAATAAGTATCATTCATTTCTAAAGGATCGAAAATATGATCTCGGAAATATTTATTTAATGGCTTCCCAGATACGACCTCAACAATTCGACCTAATAATTCCATGTTTAGACCGTATAAATATTTTTCTCCTGGTTGAAAAATTAGAGGTAAGGTACCTAGTTTATTCGCCATCTGTTCAGTAGTCATTTCATCATGAAATAAGCCAAAGCCATTTGCGCCCAATTTTTCATAGATCATTTGTATTTTCCCTGGATTAAATAAACCATAGGTAATACCAGAAGTATGCGTCAACAAATGCCTAATAGTAATAGGTCGTTTGGCAGGAACAGTAGTATAGCTGGAATCTGCTGGATTAAACGTGTCTAAGACTTTGGACTCTTTAAAAGCAGGTATATAATTATGTATTGGATCATCCAAGCCAAGCTTACCTTGCTCATATAATTGCATGATAGAGATAGTCGTAACGGCCTTAGTCATCGAAGCTAAACGATAAATATCATCATTTTGATAGGCTTTAGCTTTAGCATCGTCTTGGTGGCCGAAGCTTTTATGATATACCGTTTTTCCTTTTCTAGCTATCAAAAAAGTTCCTCCAGGCATTAAGCCATCTTTAATGTACTTGTCGATATGCTCATCCAATAATGCCAATCGCTTAGTAGAGATACCCGGGGCATCCATTGCTGCACTAATCTTTGTAATATTCTTAACGGGAAGAGGTTGCTCGATCACCTTTTGAGCAGTACTACAACTAAGTAATAAAAATAAAAAGGAGAACAGTGAAAATGCTTGTAGATAATTCTTTTTCATATTATTTGTTAATTTGATTAAAACGGACATTACCTTTGCGGTAAATTTTTCGTACTACTCGTAAGAGTCTATTAAATAAATACTGATTCGTGAATATAAAAATAATAATATGAGAATTAATAAGAAACGTTTAGGAATTACTAAAAATGTACAAGGCATTAGTACAGGTTTAAAAGATTGGAAAGGCAAAGGTGCTGAAGTCAAAATCACCTCACCTGTAGATGGCAAGTTGATTGGGGCAGTAAATTTAGCCAATAAAACAGATTATGAGAAAGTAATCAAAGTAGCTTCCAAAGCAGCGATTGAATGGCGACAACTACCTGCCCCGCAGCGTGGAGAAATAGTTCGGCAATTTGGAGACAAATTGAGAGCTAATAAAACGGACTTGGGTAAGTTGGTGAGTTATGAGATGGGCAAAAGCCTACAAGAAGGCTATGGCGAGGTGCAAGAGATGATAGACATCTGTGATTTTGCCGTAGGACAATCAAGACAGCTATATGGATTGCAGATGCACTCTGAGCGACCCGATCATAGAATGTTTGAGCAGTGGCATCCATTAGGGGTGGTAGGTATTATCTCTGCTTTCAATTTTCCTGTAGCCGTTTGGGCGTGGAATGCGACTATTGCTTGGATATGTGGAAACGTATGCGTTTGGAAACCTTCTGAAAAAACTCCTTTTACAGCGATTGCTTGTCAGCATATTTTCAAGGAGGTTTTAAAAGAAAATAAATTACCAGAAGGAATTTCTTGCTTGCTTTTAGGAGATAGAGAAATTGGAGAAATGATGGCTTCAGACAAGCGAGTGCCATTAATCTCCGCTACAGGATCAACTAGAATGGGTAAGTCTGTTGCTATGACTGTCGCAGGTAGATTAGGAAAAACCATTTTAGAACTAGGCGGTAACAATGCCATTATTGTTACAGAGAATGCAGACTTAAATCATGCGATTCCTGCCATTGTTTTTGGAGCGGTTGGTACTGGTGGGCAACGTTGCACTACTACTAGAAGACTCATTATCCATGAATCGCAGTATGATTCTTTAAAAGCGAAATTGAAAAAAGCCTATAAGCAGTTGCGTATTGGAAATCCGTTAGATGAAAAAAATCATGTTGGGCCATTAATTGATACAGATGCTGTGAACGGGTATGTAGAGGCGATCAAAATGGCAAAAGCACAAAAGGGGAAGGTCGTCATCGGTGGAAAAGTGTTAGAAGGTGCAGATTATGAGAGTGGCTGTTTTGTAGCGCCAACAATCATTGAAGCGACAACAGATATGGAGATTGTAAAACAGGAAACTTTTGCACCCATTTTATATTTATTGAAGTACAGCACTTTAGAAGAGGCTATTGCGATTCAAAATAGTGTTCCTCAAGGTCTTTCTTCTTCTATCTTTACCTTAAATATGCGCCAAGCCGAGCAATTCTTAACAGCGAATGGTTCGGATTGTGGTATTGCTAATGTAAATATCGGGACATCTGGTGCAGAAATAGGCGGTGCGTTTGGCGGCGAAAAAGAAACAGGTGGCGGTAGAGAAAGTGGCTCAGACGCTTGGAAAGCGTATATGCGTAGACAAACTTGTACGGTGAATTATGGAACAGAATTGCCTTTAGCTCAGGGAATTAAGTTTGATCTATAAAAGACCGCTTCGCTGAGAGAGCAGAGACCGCTTCGCTGAGAGAATAGAGACCGCTGCGCTGTCAGAACGCCTACGGCTGTCAGACTTATGACGTTGACACTACCACATCCAAGATACGTACTATTTAAAGTGATACATGGTCAACATTCAGTAGTCAACATCATAAGTCTCACAGCGAAGCGGTCTCTATTCTCACAGCGAAGCGATCTGACAGCGCAGCGGTCTCTTTAATTCCTCGTCTTATTCCGTCGCTCCATCTGATCTCTTTTAGGTAGCACTTTTTCCCATGGAACACCAATTAATTCTTCCAGGGCATATATAGATTGTTGAACGTCAGAATTGGCTTGTAGTCGTGCTGATTTAGACATGAAATATTGATCAGAAGCGTTGTTGTATTCTTGGAAACTGATTCTATCAGATTTAAAGCGTTCAGAGGCGATTAGATAAATTTCTTCTGCATCCGTTTCAGCTTGTATTTTTATTTTTTCTAGTTCTAGTGCTAATAAATGCTGCTCATACCGTTGTAAAGTAAGCGCACGAACTTCTAATTTTTGTTGATTTTCTTCCAGCTCCGCAATTTTCATTTCTTCTTGGGATATGGCTAAGTCATGTTTCCTATTTATGAGTTTTCCCAAATTAAAGGTAGCTCCGATATTATATCGAGGAAAAAAAGTGTTATTGACTAACACACTATCTTGCGCACTTGGACGATTAAGATGACTTTCATTTAAATTAAAGGTAAAGACAATATCCTCCAACCATTCCTTTTTAGTTTTTTCAAATTCTTTTTCAGCGATCGTTCGTTGATGCTTAAAAACAGTATTTGCAGAGCTATTTAACCAAGCTAACTGCACCAAACAATCTTCAAAGACTCGTGGAGGTTGTCCTTCCGGAATCACTACCTGGTCATAATCTAGGTATTGGGCTAAAACCATGTGGCATGGCAGTAATGCTAGAATAAGTAATAGATATCTCAATGTTTATGGAGATTTTATAGGGGGAAGCAATGAATGAGTCTAAGAATAATAATAAAATATATAAAATCAATTTTTATGCCGAGATCAAACATTATACCTATTCACAAAATAGAGAGAACTGTGACATTCAATATATTTATAAAAAAAACATGTTGAAATTTAATCTTTGTGCTGAATTGCTGAAAAGCTTATATTTGTAACCGTATAAACCCACGTATTTTTTTAATCCTATCTCGTTAATACCACTTCACAATTTCTTTCTTACTAATCCTACTCGTGCAGAGGATATGGTATATTATTAAAATTTTCTTGAAAATTAATATTACCAAAGGGATCAAGTAATGCAATTCATTTTGACGAATTCTTTCTTTTAAGACTTTTATTGCACCATTTCCGTTTTCTGATTTTCTCTTGAGACGGTTTTGGCATGTTATTACCAAGAGTAATTATGAATGTGCAATGGTTTATTGAAAAAAACGTCAAGCTAATAACTACACGTAATGTCAAAGAAGTTATTCAATCTAGATCCGTTGAGATTTTTCTTAGCTTTTCTAGTCCTTATATTCCATATTCCTACTTTGTGTGAAAATATGGGCTTGCCATTTTACAAGGGCTTACCCATTTTTCATAGGGGAACAGAGGCTGTTCTAGTCTTTTTTACTTTGAGTGGGTTTTTAATCATCAAATCCTTATTTGTTGAGAAAGACTTGACTGGTACTATAAGAATTAAAGATTTTTATATTCGTAGAATTTTAAGAATTTATCCAGTCTACTACTTAGTAGTGCTGCTTGGATTTACTATCTATCATGTGGTATTTCCGATGCTGGATATTCCTTACGAAGCAGATTATAATATTGGGGAAGGTTTGCTGCTTTGCATTTTTTTCCTACCAAATGTTTTTCATGTTAATTATGAGCCAGGTGGGATATTAGATATTCTGTGGTCTATCGGTATTGAGGAGCAGTTTTATTTATTCATAGCACCATTAGCTTTTCTCTTGCCTAAGAAACGATTTCTTTCTTTTTTGGCAACCTTTACAATCGTCTTTTTCCTTATATTCTATTACTCGCCAATTACTTACTTTAAAGATTATTACAGCTTATTCTTTTATTTTTCTTTTGGAGGGCTAGTTGCGATTGCTAATTATTTAAAGCTAGATAAAGCTATATTATTTAATAGGGTAGGGCAGATTTTATTAACATTATTGGTCATTGCCCATTTTACGACTGATCTGTTCAAAACACTTCCAGAACCTGCCTATCACTTTGTGAGTATGTTATTGTTTGGAATTTTTGTTGCTAATATCAGTTACAATCCGAATCCAATATTTCAAATAAAAAATAAGGCACTTAATTATCTTGGAAATATTTCTTATGGAATTTATATGTACCATATGATAGTTGTGTATGGGGTCTTATTTTTGTTTATGAAAGTTGATTATTGGACAATACTTCCTAATGCAGTTCAGATTATACTAATCAATTTAATTGCAATAGCTGGAACAATACTGGTGGCACATCTTTCCTTTAAATATATGGAAATGCCTTTCCTAAAGTTAAAAGAGCATTTTAGGCAGTCCCCTAAGAAAGAGAAGAAAGGTCTAAAGAAGAAAGATAACAAGATGCTAGAGGACTCTAGTGTTTCTTAGGAACCAACTCCTAAAAGAAAAGCATAGGAATTAGCACAAATAACAAAGGCACTGAGTAAAGTTTACTCAGTGCCTTTGCTATTCAACTATTTTCCTATATAGTACTTCCAATCAGTTTTTCTTTTTCATCTTCTATATAAGCCTCATGCTCAAAATCTTTTAGTCGAGCAATGATCGCTAAGGTCACATAAAAACATAAACTAGTCGGTAATTGTATAATCGCTTCCTGCGGATAACTAGCCAAGAATAACATAAATATCATCACTGTTAAGCAGAGGTAGATGATTTTTACCTTTGGATGCCGAACTCTTATATAACAATGAATACTAAAATTAATTACTTTAAAGAGCAGATAGCAATAGAGAATAAGTCCTAACCAACCCAACTCAACAGCAATTCTTACATAGCCACTATCAGGCGGAAATTTTGCTAAGATAGAATTGGGTGCGAATCTTGCTCCCCATTGTCCAGCACTACCTAATCCTGCTCCAAATGGATGCGCTCGGATAAATGGTTGAATCATTTTTTGATTATTCAATCTTACATCCATCGTATCTGAACTAGTCGAACTAAAGGCAGATTGAATTCGGAAGATGACGGCATTATTAGTAGATTTAAAAATGAAGACAGTACCTATCATAAATGTAAAAATCATGGTCATAATGACTCTTTTATTGAGCGTAAGTAGCGTATACATAATTAGACCAAAAGGTACCAATACAAAGGGCGTACGAGAACCTGCTAAACCCATTGCCAAAAACATACTAGCCCCTCCCAAAGCTACTATCACTTTTTGCCAAGTTTTAAATGGACCTGTTATCAGAATACAGCAAATGATCGCATAATAGGAAAGGTACATTCCGTAATTAGTGGGATCTGCAAAAAAGGAAAATATTCTAAGCCGTCCCCATTGAAAGATCAACTGATACCGTTCCATATCTGAATGCAGCCAAATCATTTCATATCTACTAAACCCAATGTATTCTTGATTGAGTCCGTATAAGGCCGCTACAACTGCCATTCCTAACATGAACTTAAATACACTTATGATACGTCGATAGCTATTTAAGGCATAGCAGGCAATAAAGTAGAGTAAGTGAAGAATGGCCACACTTCTTACGGTGTACACCCACGCTAATTGGGAGACAGCAGATGGATTTAATACTTGAATTAAATTATAAAGAATCCAAAGTATGATCGGGATGGTAATGGGACTTTTTAAAAAGGATAAATCTTTTTTATAGGTTTGCTTCATTAATATCCCTAAGGACATCGTCATTAGTAGAGCATCTAAGGATATTCCATAGGGCAAATCTCGAATTTTTGCTAGCCAAGGAACGATTATCCCTAAGGAAAGGACGATGTACAAACAGGTATATTGATTGAAAAGTGCAAATAAAACGGAAGTAACTGCAAATACAACAGCTATCGCAAAGACTGCACCTTTTAATTCTAATACCGCTACGAATCCTCCTACCAAAATACAGATGCCTACTATTAGGAGAATACCCAAAAAGCTATTTAGCTTGTTAGTTACAAGTACGAGATAGAGCCAATTTTTTAAAGCGTCTATCCATGACTTTATTGGAAATAAGTTTTGCATTAGCCTTTATTCTGATTGAAAAAATTCTTAAAAGAAAACTACTTTTAAAAAAAAAGCAACTAACATTAAGATGGCTATAGCATTTCCTACTATTTCAATAAACTGTTCTTTTTTAGTCAACTCTATTTCTGTATTTTCTATTTCTTCTTTGGTCATCTTCAAATATATTGGTCAATGATTTTCCAAAATTGGGAGACTCTAGCGGTCCAAGTATTAGAGTTCGCACAGTCTATTCTTTTCTGTATTTGTTCATCTGTTTGGGGCATCAATGCCGCATCAATTTGATGAATAAATGCTTCTTCGGAATCTGCTAAATAAATATTGTCGCTAAACCCTGAAATATCTTCAGAGAAATTAGTAGCCACTACTGCTTTGCCAGCAGCTAGATATTCGTTGATCTTTAATGGATAAATACTCTTTGTCAAAGTGTTACAAAGGAATGGAATCAGCGTACAATCCATATGTTGTAAATAGGCTGGCAACTCATATAAATTCTTACCACCTGTAAAAATTACATTAGGAAGATCAGGCATACCCAGCTCTAAATATTCTGTATTATTGAGTGGCCCAACGAATAGAAAAGTTTTGTCTGAATGATGTAACGCCGCTTTTTTTAATAAAGGATAATTCACTCGCAGGTGATCTAAATTTCCTATAAAGCCTACTACTTTTCCAGTTCGTCCTTCCAATTCTTTCGGTCGCTCAAAGGTTTCTGTTAGCACTCTTTGGAAAACGGCTGGATCAACAGCGTTATGTAGAATATGCGTATTAGGAGATATTTTCGATTTTAGATTCCAGAGTTCTTTGGAAGTAACCAAGGTGACATCAGCATCGGCAATAGCCTGATTTTCTAATCTATACCCATGTTTTAAAGTGTATTCATCCTGACTTATATCATCAATACATTGATATACATTCAATGCTGGATTGAAAGAATCAGGTAGAATAGCTGCCCCGTATGGGTTGTAACAATTAAGGTATATATACTTTTTAATCCCAAAATCTTTTATCAGCTTTTTCACGGTTTTTAAGACGACCTTCTTATTGTATTGCTCTAGACCATGGTGCATTTTACCTTTGGGTAACCAATTAATTGGTAAGGTCAATGGGGGAGTGGCAGCCATAAAGTTTTCAGGAATCTTATCTACTTTCTCATAGTGAACTCGATTGCTCAATAATTTAGGGGCTCGCTCTTTTACTTTGGCATTCCCCCAATTGCCTACAAAATCTTTCACGGAGTAAGGTTTGTTTACATAAAAAACTCTGTTGTTTTTAGCAAACTCCTTGGACAGTGATAAGGAGACAGAAGAATAAATATTGTCGGAGGGAAACAAGGTATAATATATAATATCGTATTCACCCATAACATGTTAGGTAATAGGTGATAGGTAATAGGTAAAAGGTAATAAGTAAAAAGTAATCACTTATTACTTATTACCTATTACTTCTTACTTCCTACTTATCACTTGTTTTTCAAAAGAATAAATTCTTTCGTAATTAAATAGTTTAATGGAAATATTCTGAAGTTCGTATTCTTAAATGGTGTTACCCGATTTAGGATCGTATGACTTTTTCTATAAGCCTGTTTCAAACTAGTTTGCTTGATGACCCCCATCAATTTCTCATGGGTCATATGATTCAAACCTTCATAAGATTCTCGTAGGGTACTTTCCAAATCTCCTACAATTGGATGATTGTGCTTGTCAATCAAACCGTCTACTGTAGACTTAGGTAAAAATTGGACCCAAGGAATTTTAATGACATGATTTAAGTGAGAAGCATACGGACTCTTCCATGGTGGATAAGACACAAATATGCCTCCATCAGGCGTTAGTGCTTTACTCAATTGCTGAAAGATATTGACTAAATAATCTTCTCTGATATGCTCTACCACGTCATTCAAGAAAATGTAATCAAACTTTCCTTCTAAAGGATTATCTACAATGTTCCTTTTTTCAAACTGAACATTGGTGACGCCATGTTTCCTTTTTAATTCTTTAGCAACATTGATATGGTGGGAATCTATATCCACTCCATAAATTTCGCAATCCCATTTTGATGCGTACCAAAGTGTCATGCCGCCCATACCACAACCAAAATCAATAATGCGTTTACCATCGAGATCCATTAAGGTAGGAATCAATTGTTTGTCAACAATCAGATGGCTGGCGTCGTCATTTAAATAGTTGTCTTCGGCATATCCCATGCCTTGCAATAGCAACGTATTTTCCATAGGTAATTAATCATGTAGCGTATATTATACGCTGTTTTTGAGGAAGCAAAATCATACTAATTGAGAATGGGGAATTGAGGCGCATTTCATTTAAAACAACGGAATCTCGTTTTTTTAAACGTCGTCTATCTCTGCTCTCTCTTCTCTACTTTCTGTTCTGTTTTTGTATAAATTACTTCCATATTAAATACTGAAAAAATAGATGGGGAATTTATTTTTGAAGTCGTTTCGTAACTATTCCACATATCAATGAGAACTCCCCCCAACCCCTCTTAAAAAGAGGGGGAGTCGTCTGCGGTTAAATATTTCGTTAATGATAAATACGTATCTAAAACGAATTTTTCAATCGCAAACGCCTCCCTCCCTTTCTAAGAGAGGGTCGGGGAGGGTTCTTGACCATGCTAAATAGTTACGTCGTTTATTTTAAACAACTTCAATATCTTAAGGGGGGAATTGTGTATGCTTTTAATGCATAATTAGCGTTTAATGATTGGTGCTAACACAAGAATTATTTAACCAGATAAGATTACACAAAATTCCATAACAACTATGTGACCTATGTACCTATGTGGTAAAAAATTCAAAAGTACTATGTGGTTAAAAAAAATCAAAAGTACTATGTGGTAAAAAAAATCAAAAACACTATGCAATCAAAGAATCATAAAGGCTGCGTGTTAGGCATTCGTTTTTTTACAAAAGAAAAACCTTGTTTATAAAAGTCTATGATGTTTCTAAAAATATTACCCGTTTCAACACCAACTAATTGATTCAACATATACTGACCTGCACAAAAAACAATAAAGTAAGTCACTAATGTTCCATAAGCTGCTCCAACAATCCCAAAGTGAGTGATGAATAGCGCATTCAACAAGAAGTTTAAGAAAAAGCTGACTACCGTGAAATAGAAATTTATTTTGGGCTTGCCAACGGATTCTAAGGTGATGCCAGTCTGATATAAGAAGGGGGTAAAAAGACTGAAGAGTACGACGAATCGTAATAGGGGGATGGTATCTAAGTATTGGTCTCCAGCTATAAGAGTGATGATTAATTCTGGAATTAATTGAACGACTAATATACCTGGTAAAATTAAAGCTAATATTAAGCCAACTGATTTTTCATATAAACTTGCAGCGGCTAATAAGCCATCTTTTGCTGCATTTTGGGCACTCTTTGGAAATATAACTGGCGCTGCCGATAGAGTAGGAATCTCTAATAAATTGGTTACTTTAATGGCTATTTCATAAACGGCCACCGCTGCACCCGATACCATACTTCCTAACATCATTTTATCCATGCTTTTGTAAAGCATACTGCTTAGATTCGTTCCTACTGAGTACTTACCAAAATCGAGCAATCTCTTTACCCATGACCAATCAATTTTTTTGGAAAACCGTAAGTAAGGTTTCGCAAAAAAATAAGCAACTATCAAACCTGCCCCAAAGGCAACAATTTGAAAAATTGCTAAATCTGCTAAGCCAAATTGTATATCGAATAAGAAAAGATACAAGACATAGAAAAAGAAAAGGGCCTGTTTGACAAAACCCGCCCAGAAGATACCCTGAAAATCCATATTAGCCTGCTGAATATAATTGAATTGATTCAGCGGCATCAATACCACAGTAGTTATAGCATAGATAAGGAATAGGGTAGTCAATATCTCGGCATTCCATAAATTACTTAAAAATTGACCGCCGATAAAAAGGAAAAATAGGTAAGCAATGGTCAACGCAATATTTAATAATATGGATGCCGTTAGTATTTCTTTATAGGAGCTTTCCCCATCCGAAGAAATATATTTAACTAAACCATTTTGTATTAAACCGATCCGAGACACTTCTAAAAAGGAACACACGGCAATAAACAATACCCATATTCCCATATCCTCTTGAGAAAGACTTCTGACCAACATATAAAAACTACCAAAATTGAATACAAAACCAGACCCTTTCTCAAAGAAAGAATACATGCCTGATTTTATCCAATATTTTTTATTGCTAGTAGACATAATAGTTGGGTATCATTTTAATGAGAAGTCAGATGTCAGAAGTCAGACCGTTTCCTCCGGAACTGTCAGCTGTCAGACGTACGATGTTGACCATGCAACGCTTTTGACAGCGTAGCGATCTGACAGCGCAGCGATCTAATATCTAGTGTATATGATTAAGATTAATCTTATTCAAGATAGACCCCATATATTGACCATTCAAACTTTGTAAAAATTCTACAGAGTTTTTATCTGCTGCTTGTAACGAAGAATCTGCATTGAATACGGCGATCACTCTATCTGTGAATTCTAATAATTCCTTCGTATCTGAATAATTATTCATGGCTGCTCCTTCTATGAAAACGTAGTCATATTGCTTTTTACAAGCATTGATGAAATTGGAAAAATTCGCTCCAGAAATTCCTTCCATTAAAGAAAATTCGGCACCAGCATTTTTTATTACATCAATAGCTTTGTTTCCATAAGGGGTCTGTAGCGTGCTTAATGCAAAATGCTGAATCAAACGATTTTCGACTAATAAATTCAAAATCGCTGGATTTGGAGATTCATGCTTTACAGACCATTGCGATAAAGTATTCTGCTTAAAGTTGGTATCTATAATTAGCGTTTTCTTTCCTTTTATTTCTAAGGAGTGCGCTAAATTGGCAATCAAGAAAGACTTCCCATCGTTCTTTCTAGGGCTAGTAATCATATAGACTTTATGCCCATCTTCCCGTTCCACTTTGAAGCGCAGATCTCGCACCATCTCTCGAAATTTTTCTAGCTTATCACTATTCGTTTGATTGCTAAATAGCTGGTTGAGATCAAGTTGATTATGATTAATTTTATTAAGATGTCCTAGTAATGGTAAGTTCGTAAAGGACTTAAATTGAGTAGGGGAGGTTAAGCTAGTATCTAAAAAGGTAGCTAAAAAGATTAAAAAAGTAGCGATGATAGCCCCCACTAAACCTGCAAATGCAGCGATTAATTTTTGTTGATCTGCCTCAGGTTCCTCAGGTCGATGTGCATGTTCAATAATCGTTAATGGACTCTCACCTTTGAGGTTCGCTATTTCTTCTCTGTTGAGTTCCGTTACTAATCTTCTATACGTCTCGTTCGATAATTCTATCTCGCCTTTTAAATTGCTAAGGTAAGATTCGTTCGTTACGTAACTCTGTATTCTATTTTGTAGCTGTCCTAAATTTTCTTCAATTAATTTTAACTTTTCTTCTGAGTTGGTAAGGTCAATTTGAGCTTGAATTTTTCGATCTCTCAGATTATTAGACATGGTTCTATCCTTACGCTCTTTTGGTGCAAGTGGTTCTTTCTCGTCTAATCTAGCTAATTCCGTTAATTTTTCATCTAGTGCTTTGTTGGTTAAGCTGATTCTTGATTTGATTTCTTCTTTATTCCCACCATCGTCTACCAATTGGCGTTCGTAAGTAGCCACTTGTTTTTTTAAATTTAGAATAGCTCTATTCAACGCTGTTCTTTTCGCATCCTCTTCATCCACACTAAGGTCTTCCTCGTCATCATTTAGACCTTCCTTCTTAATCATTGATTCTAGCTCGATCATGGTTTTCTTATTCGCTAGAATACTAGATCTTTCTAATTCTCTTTCTTGTTCCAAACGTTGCATTTGGGAAACAGAAGCCTTCTTTTGCGACTCTAAATCTACAATGCCTCCTTTTGATCTATAATCTTTTAATGCTTTTAATTTTTCATCTAAATCTTGTTTTCTAGCATCTACCTGTTCTTGCAAATAAGATACCGTTCCAGCATCTTGTCCTGCTCGAATGCTTTCAAAGTATTCTATAAAAGAGTTGATATAAGTATTGGCGCCAAAGTAGGAAAGATCAGGATCGTTCGACACATACTCAATATTTAGATAGTCGGTACTACCAACCCTAGTAATATTTAAGTGACCATTCTTAATAGAATACAAATCATGTCCTAATGCCTTCGATACCTTATTAAAATACAATTCGTCTTCAGAGTTTTCAAAAATTGGATTTTTATCTTCCATTTGCTTTAACAACAAATCTGATAAGGCACTAAATTTGCTTTTGTCGATGTTCCCAAAATACATTTGATCTGGAGGAGTAAATGTTTTTTCTCCAGATTCCAAAGCCTCTAAATCATGATGTACCAAGGCAAAAGTCAACAAATTGATACATTGCCTAGAGGTCATAAATTCTAAAAGATTATCAAAACGCATTTCTATTTGCAACTGCTGCATATAGGCATTCTTATCTTTTGTACTGATACCAGTATAATCTATTACTCCTGTGGAAATCACAGAGTTAGATTTGTAGACGGAAGATTTGAATTGCACTAACATGTAAGCGATGGCTGCCGAAACAATCATGGCTAAAAGAATAATCCACTTCCTTCTCCAAAGTATATTTAAATAATACTGAACCTCCATCAGAGTTTGTTTGTCTAGTGTAGATGATAGAATAATATCACACTACTGGACATTTTAAAGAGCAGAGAATAGAGAGCAGAGAGTAGAGACAGGTTTCGTTTAAAAAATGACGAAACTCCATAGTTTTTTAAACGAAATCTATCTCTGTTCTCGCTTCCCCGCCCGCCTGACGGCAGT
>CAKZUM010000139.1 GCA_937921525.1 uncultured Saprospiraceae bacterium | reverse complement strand
AAGTTATTTAATTTTTGTTTGACAGAATCTTTATACGTAGTCAAGTCTGTTTTTAAATCTACATCTAAAGAATGCTTTTCACCAAACCATTTAGTCGCCCCAAACCCTGCATCTAAATGATTTTCTTTGGCTGCATAGTTGTCTTTCGTATTATAAACATTAGCACTAGCTCGGTAATTAATATCTCCTTGAGTTCGTTCTCCATTGAAAAAATTAACCCCTAAATCTAGGGTGTTAAAGGTTTGCTTGACTGCTTCTCTACTAAAAGAAACCAACTCGTGATCGTATCCATAATAATGAACTTGATCTGTCGAATATCCTAAGTTTCCACCCAAGGCATATCCTTGGTCGGTATAATATGTGCCTTTGAGTATCCCGCTATTTTCCATAAACCGTTGGTGTTCTAGGTTTTTGAAATTAGCTTGGTGGTGCTTTAGATTCAAGCCTAAATCCAATTGTTTATTAAAGAATCGACTGTACGCTAACTCTCCATAAGTCGTAGTAGGTACACCACCACCCAATTTTAAATACCCATTATATGCAGGAGGTAACTTGTCGCCTCTCATGGCTATCGGTCGAATTTTAGGTGGCGCATAATCTACCTGCATGGTACGAGGAGGGATATTATAGGATTGCGTGCTTGCTTGCCTGTTTGCATTAGGTAAGCTCGGTTTAATGATTACCTTTTCTGTATCTTTTAATCTAGCATCGAAATCCTTGATGACTTCTACTTCTCCAGTTTCCAAATTTCCCTGTGCATAGATGGTGCCTCCTATAGTCGATGCTATAAAGAAAAACACTAGGGCTATATTTTTATATGCGTTCATTTTCTTTTTTTTATTTTTCAGACAAATCTGTTGTAGTGGATCGTTGAAATTTGTAACTCCGATGCGGTATGCTAATCATATAGCATCGAGGTTACGAACCTCGACGATCCTCAACTTTTTACTAGATTTATCAAAGAACCTATTTTAATTTAAGGATGTTAAAAAGATTCTGCTCATTGCAAAAAAAATCTTCTAAATCCGAATGCGTTGCAGTCAACATCATACATCTGACTCCTGACAGCGCAGCGGTCTGACATCTGACCTCTTATTTTCCCCCTTCTTCCAACTCCAACAAACTATTCGTATCCTCTTTAATAATTCTGTTAGAGGAGCGTTCCTTATCTTTTAGTATTTGTAACTTTCGTTTTGCGGTAGCAACCAATTCTTGATCCTCATTATAGTTGGCTAGTAAGGCTTCCAAAGTAGCTTTGGCTCTAAAGTAATCCCCTTTTTCTGAATAGACATCAGACAATAAAATAACACTAGAAGCCAACCAATAAGGGTAACTAGAATTAGCTCTACTAGCTTCTTTCAACATCCTTTCTGCATTTTCCAAATCCCTTCTTTGGTAAGTAATGTATGCCGCTAAATACCTAGCTTCCGCCGTCAATTCATTATCACTTATTTGTTTCACCGTTTCAAAAGCACGTAAGGCATTATCATAATCTTTCTTATCGTATGCCACCTTTCCTAAATAGAAATTAGCTGCTGCATTTTGCTCCTGACTAGCTCTCGGATTACCAGCTACTTTTTCTGCTAGGCGATATACAGCATTTCTATTCCCTATCCTATAGGCACTTCGCAAAGCACCTAACTGGGCATCGAATATTCGATCTTCACTAGCGGCAGCCTGTTCTAATTCAGAATATAATTCATAAGACTTTTTAAAATCTTGCTCATGATTATAAGCGATAATAGCTGCCTTCTCTAATGCTTTTACAAAGTACTTACTTTGCCCTTTGCTAGCGACTGTTTCATAGTCTCTCAGTGCATTACTATATTGCTTTAAGACACTATAAGATTCTGCACGTTGGTATCGAGCCGCTAAGTTATTTCTACCATTTGGATATTGTTGTAAATAACGATCGTACCCACTGATGGCTCTAGGGTAATTGCCATTTTCAAATTGAGACTCTGCTGCTTTGAAGCTTACCTCCTCTTTTTGATTATCATCTACATCGTATTTGATACTTCTTAGGAACGCAAAATAGGCATCCGTTTGACCCAAGTCATCCACATAAATTTCTCGGATAGCCGCTAGTGCATCTTCAGATTCTTTAGCAGTCGGATTATTATCAAACACCCGTTTGTAATATTTAAGGGCACTATCTGTATCGCCTTGATTATAGGTAATCAAACCCAATCTGATCAAGCCTTGATTAATTAATTCAGACTTACCTTTATACTGATTTACTAGTTGCTGTAAGGGTTGGGTAGCTTGTCTATACTTTCCTAATTCTTGATAGGTAATACCTAATTGTAGTAGGGCATTATCTGTATATTCAGATTTAGGATATTTCTTAGCAATGTCTTCTAATGCTAATATTTTATCAGTTACAGAACCTCTAAGACCTTCAATAATCGCCTTCTGATATAGTGCATATACAAATCCTTTATAACGAGCATTGATCGCTTCATTATAAAAAGCGATTGCATTATCATACTGATTTCTTTTAAACAAGCAATCCCCTGATCGCAATACGGCATCTGCTAGTATGGTCCTTTTAATATCATCACTTTTTATTAAAGCTGTATTTCGTTTAATATCGGATACGGCGTTTTGAAAATATCCTGCAGCCGTTGTGTAGTTTTTCTGTTTTAAATAATTGTATCCCTGCGTATAATTTGCCAAGGCAATAGACGATTCTTCTGGCAAGTCTCTAATGCCCTGTGCAACCGTTAAAAATTCATCTATATACCGACTACTTTCTTGAAACTTCCCTTCTTGATGCGCAATTTCTCCAAGCCAATAATTAGCCAAGCCGCCATACTCATAATTAGAACGAACCTGTATAGATTGTGTTAAGTATTTTTTTGCAGAAGCAGTCTGACCATCGGCGTAGAGTTGGATGCCTCGATAATAAGAAACCTTTTGATAAATGTCCTGCATTTGAGGAGTGAGATTAGGCATACGATCTATGATCTTTAATGCTCTTGCATAATCTCTTGTATTCAAAAATACTTCCCCCATTAATTGCTGAGATTCTAAATAATATTTAGAGCCTTGCGGCACTTTTTGAAAAGCGGTAATGGCATCACTATCTTGATTTAATTCATAAGACAACTTGCCGTAATTAAATAGAGATTCCTCTTGGATTACAGGATCGTAAGCCATTCTACTTACGGCACCAAAAGCATTTCTTGCGTCTTCTTTTCTATTCAATCTAATATAGCAATCTGCCAAATTGTATAAGGCATTTTGTCCCATTTTATTATCTGCAGCACTCAGCTGTTCAAAATTTTCTGCTGCTGCTTCATAATTACCTGTTTGATATTGGGTATACGCTAATTGGTAGAAATCCTCTTCTCGCATTTTGTTAGCTCCATTGGCATAATATTCCAAATAAGGCAAAGCATCAGGATACATTCTTTTTTCAAAATATGCCTGCCCAATCAATTGATTGATTTCTTTACGATTTCTCACTCCAGGATCATTAACCTTCGGGACGGCATAATTGATTAGCTGATCGTAGTTTCCCTCTGCTGAATAAATCTGTGCGATATAATAAGGTATGTGAGACTTATATTTTTTGGAAGCACTTACTTTTTCAAAGCTTTTAGTTGCTTCGCTGTAATTGCCTTCAAAAAACTGAGTCATTCCATAGTAGTAATTGGAAGGATAATAATATTCATTCTTCGTTTCTTTTATTTGGCGAAAGGCTTCTTTTGCCTCTGAAAACTTTTTGTTGACGAAGTAAACATATCCTTTTTTAAATAAAACCTCAGAACGTTGTTCTGCCGATAAATCACTCGTATAAATCAAATCCAGAAACTCTAATGCTTTTTTAAACTGCTTATCATTATAGTAATAATTAGCTGCTTCTATAATCGCCTGACTAGCAATTGGTTCTGGAGAATACCTTCTAATGAAATCGACCATTAGTTTCTCACTATCAGGGAGTTGTAAACGAATAGCACATTTTGCAGCAAACAGCTCTGCTCGCATCGCTAAATCTCTATATTCTGGCTCATTTTCCAAGCGTATCTCTTCCATTACCTTGCTAAACTCTATTTTAGCAGGACCGAATAAGCCTTTGTTGAAAAACTCCATGCCTTTCTTATAAGATGCATTGGGGTCTGTGAAAATAGTGGTTTCTTGTGCTATCATAGAGGAAAAAGCCCCTATTAAACATAGCCAAATAATAATGATTTTCTTTCTCATACTTAGAAATTACAGTTGATTCGGTAGTTTTTTTTACAGGATGCTCATTAAAACCCAATAATGAAAGGGCTTATTGCAAATATGAGTTAAAAATAAGATACCCCTCACATAAAAGAGGTCTATTTTTGGATAAACCCCTATATTCTTAACGATTGTTTAACGGAAGATAAGAAGTTGTTTGGGTTATTTTTCCAAATCGAAGAATATTCTATCTTTACGGACTAGGATTTATAGGATTATGTGGATTGTTAGGATGCTGTTATTGACTTTGACATTTTAACCACATAGGAATGGTTCATTAATAAATGTCGTTTTTATACGCCGTTATTTTTTCTTTATGCAAGGCGAAAAACGTAGGCGATGCCTAGCATCGACGAGGCTTTTCAACGCAGCAGAAAGGAAAAATAACAAGTAGAAGAATGTACATTTATTATTGAACCATTTCATAGGTACATAGGCCACATAGCAATATGTCATACTATGTGGCCTATGTACCTATGTGGTAAAAAATTGTCAACATCCTGCACGACCTACAAAATCCAAAAAGATCCGCGTAGCTACCAAGTAGCTCAGCGTTGAATTATGCCAAAAAAGCTAAAACATTACCAAGAATTAAACAAAAAATATGAGTGACCAGAAAGTAATTTTCTCTATGGAACGGGTTTCTAAAACCTACCCACCACAGAAAAAAGTATTGAATAACATTTGGCTATCCTTCTTTTATGGGGCTAAGATCGGCGTATTAGGACTGAATGGTTCTGGTAAGTCTTCTTTATTAAAAATAATAGCAGGTCTAGATACCAACTTTGAAGGTAAGGTAGTATTCGATAAAGAATATAAAATCGGGTACTTAGCTCAAGAACCAGAATTGGATGAAACCAAAACGGTCAGAGAAGTAATAGAAGAAGGGGTACAAGAAACAGTAGATATTTTAAAAGAGTACGAAGCTCTAAATCTGAAATTCTCTGAGCCAATGAGCGATGAGGAAATGAATGCCCTTATCGAAAAACAAGGAGAACTCACGGATAAACTAGATCACCTAAATGCCTGGGAATTAGATAATCGTTTGAATACAGCAATGGATGCTTTGCGAACGCCAGAAGGCGATCAACCAATTAATGTCCTATCTGGTGGAGAGCGTAGACGGGTGGCAATCTGTCGATTATTATTAAGTAATCCAGATATTTTGTTGTTGGATGAACCTACGAATCACTTGGATGCAGAGAGTGTACATTGGTTGGAGCAGTATTTAAAAAACTTCCCTGGGACTGTTATAGCTGTTACGCACGATAGGTATTTCTTGGATAATGTAGCGGGTTGGATTTTAGAATTAGATAGGGGAGAAGGGATTCCTTGGAAAGGCAATTATTCTTCTTGGCTAGACCAAAAGGCGAAGCGATTAGCGCAAGAAGAAAAGCAAGCTAGTAAGCGCCGAAAGACTTTAGAGCGAGAATTGGAATGGGTGCGCATGTCGCCTAAGGCTAAGCAATCAAAAGGTAAGGCTCGTTTGAATGCATATAATAAATTATTAGGGGAAGATGGAAAAGCACGAGAGCAAGACTTGCAATTATATATTCCGCCTGGTCCAAGATTGGGCGATGTCGTGATTAATGCAGAGGATTTGAGCAAAGCTTTTGGGAAAAAATTGTTGTTTGAGAATCTTACCTTCTCCTTACCACCTAATGGGATTATTGGGGTAATTGGTGCCAATGGTGTTGGTAAGAGTACCCTGTTCCGAATGATTATGGGCAAGGAAACACCTGATGCAGGAACCATTAAAATAGGAGACACGGTAAAGGTATCTTATGTGGATCAGAGCCATGAAGATTTGACGCCTGAGAAAACAGCTTATGAAGTGATCTCTGGTGGCAACGATAACATCATGGTCGGCACTACCGAACTCAATGCGCGTGCCTATATGAGTAAATTTAATTTTGCAGGCAGCGACCAACAAAAGAAAGTGGGGGTTCTATCTGGTGGGGAAAGAAATCGGCTACACTTAGCGATGACTCTAAAAGATGGAGGTAATTTACTTCTATTAGATGAACCTACGAATGATATTGACATCAACACTTTAAGAGCTTTAGAGGAAGCGATTGATAACTTTGCGGGATGTGTCGTTATCATTTCTCACGACCGTTGGTTTATTGATCGTTTAGCAACGCATATTTTGGCATTTGAAGGAGATAGTCAGGTGGTCTTCTATGAAGGCAATTATTCTGATTACGAACAAGCGAAGCGGGAACGATTGGGGGATGTGGCGCCTAAGCGACCTCGATTTAAAAATGTGATTAATACATAGGATATTTTTTACCACATAGGTACATAGGTCACATAGGTTTTATTTACGTGGTCTATGTATCTATATGGTTAAAAAACATTAGGAACAACCCTATCAATTTTTTTTTGCACAGTGGCACCATCAAAAATCCTATTAATCTTTAACTCCTAATCCAGACAGTGGTGGATGTTTCGAAAACTTACTTTTGAACCTGCTTCCGAGGAATACAAGTAGGCTTGTGCTTGACCTTGAACTTTCTCTTGTTTTTTTAATTCCCTACTTAACCTCCGTATACTTATCAATATAGTACTGATCCAATTCTTTAGAATCTTTGTAGTGTACCCGCATAGCGGCTAACTTTTCTTTCAATTCCTTTACGACCTCCGCATAAGCTGGATCATCATAGACATTCAATAATTCATGCGCATCTTTTTTACGATCGTACAATTCCCATTCGTCTACATCATAGTAGAAATGGACTAGTTTATATTCCTCTGTCACGATCGCATAATGTCGCTTGACCATATGGACAGAAGGATATTCGTAATAATGGTAATAAACGGCTTCTCTAAATCCTTCCGTCTCTCCTTTAAATAAAGGAATCAAACTTTCTCCTTGCATATCTGAGGGGATAGGAATATCAGCAGCATCTAAAAAGGTTTGGGCAAAATCTAAATTTTGTACCATCTGCGTATTGACCGATTGCTCTTTTATGACCCCAGGCCACCTCACCAATAAGGGTGTTTTAAAAGACTCATTATAAATGAAACGCTTGTCAAACCAACCATGTTCTCCTAAATAAAAACCTTGATCGGAAGTATATACCACAATCGTATTGTCTTCTAAATTATTCTCTTTAAGATAATCCAATACCTCCCCA
>CAKZUM010000138.1 GCA_937921525.1 uncultured Saprospiraceae bacterium | reverse complement strand
TCCAATCCCGACTCCTGAGCCTGTATATAGATTCGTAAAATTCAAAATATTATTAATGGAATCTTCTGTGATTGTATTATTAAAATGAATCCCTGTATGTGTTGGGGATAATAATTTGAATAAAGTGGTTGACGGTGCTTGACAACTTTGGAATAGACCTATTGCTGTTAGTAGCAATATTGGTATTATTACTTGCAGCCTACTGATATGTGTTATTTTTTTTATCAAGCCCGTTTTTAATAAGTTTAATTTTTCCAAAAGTACACCTAACGGTCGGATGACTAATCGTCGTCCGATCGTTAGGCTTATCATAAGACCATAAGTTCTAATAGTAAATCAAACTATATCTAACTAAGTGAGATTTAAAGTTTTCCATTAGATCATCAAATTTCAACTAGTCATATATGGTTCGATATTGCCTATTCAGAGTTAGCTGTAATCTTAAGATTATTTCTAATTTCTAAACTTTTCCTTTTTAGCTCCCCCTTGGGGGTTGGGGGTTTGCAAGAGTAGGAAATACTCTTTTAAGATTACCCCCAACCTCCAAGGGCAGGGGTGATTGGTTATAGTTTTGACTGCTTTTTCACAATCAATTTCCAATTGATTTGGACTATGTGAGAAAATCTTACATCATATATCTTAAATCATACATCATAAATCTGTCTAATTTCGCCTAATAAGCAGACCTGCCCGTTCCATTCAGGCGGGTTTATGATTTATGATGTATGAACTATGATTTATGATTTTCAGAACCAATCACCCCAACCCCCAAGAGGGAGCGCTTTTCCCTTAATCCAATTAGTCTACCCTTTCAAATTTAATCTGTTGAGATTTACATTAATTTGTATTTCTTCATTTTCATTTTTTCAATAAAAAACCTCAAACGCTCCACTATTCCGACCAACCACAATTTTTCGTTCCCCCTTACTATTAGAAAAAAGCGAAATCGTCCGTCCATCACCCGATACAAAGAAACCACTTTTACTAGTCGGCATTTCCACAAAATCACCTTGACCATTTCCCAATAAAACGATACCATTCATCGCATCATGCCGACCACCATTACTTTCGGCAGAATAATCATTACCTACTGCCAAAATATCTAAATGTCCATCTTTGTTGACATCATAAGCGAGTATATCTTGAATAGGTGCTATTTGAGCAACTTGAGGTAAAGCTCGTAATTCAAATTGTCCATCTCCTTTATTTTCTAAATAACTAGAAGAAAGATTATCGGCTTTTAATTGCTTAGTGGAACTCAATGGAAGTAGCTCTTCTAAAGTGGCATCCGCAAATGCAGCATAGGAGCGAAACTGCCCTTTTACTTGCACTAATTGCCGAACCACATCGTCTCTAGAATGAATGGGATATAACTGTCGTTGGCCTTTTCGATTCTTATAGTATTGTCCAATTAAAGGATCAGGACTACCATTTTGATCGATGTCTTCTGCGATAATAATAATCGGCTCTTTCGTACTAGCTTGTAATTTAGTATTCCAACCTTGATTCCCTAAAACAAAATCTTTATCTCCATCCTTATCAAAATCTGCAACATTTATATCCGTCCACAATCCAGTGGAATTAGGTATCGTAATTGGATTTTGTAACTGTCCGTTTTCGTTTTTAAATAAGGTGATAGGCATCCACTCGCCAACTACTATTAAATCTTGCCAGCCGTCTTTATCATAATCTACCCAAGTGGCGTCTGTTACCATACCTATATTTTTCAATGCAGAGATCAAGTTTTGTGTAGCATCTGAAAGTATCCCGTTATCATTTATTAACAGATAACTTTCTGGAGTAGCTGGATATTTTTGGGGTACGACTCTACCTCCAACAAATAAGTCTATATCTCCGTCTTTATCAAAATCATGCGCTCGTACACAACTCCCACTACTAATAGCAGGCGAATTAATAACAGCTGTTGTATCAAAATTGCCAAGCCCATCATTGAGATAAATATGATCTTGATAATTCGTCTTTGAAAGTGGTAATTCTGTTCCACCATTTACTAGGTACAAATCTTGATCTTCATCTCCGTCTATATCAAAAAAAACAGCATCCGTTACTTCTCCTAGAGTGTTTAAAAAGGAGTGACATTCTACAATTCCTTCTTTTTCAAAACATAATTTATTGGTTTGTCCTTTTGATCCGCCTATAAATAATTCGTCTCCAATTTTATTATCAATATCAGCGGATAAAACGCATGGCCCTTGCCTAGAAAGCTGACTCATCAATAAAGGCTGTGTATTGAAGTCTTGATAATTATTTTCTTGATGTATGCCTAAAGCTTGACGTATTAGTGTATCAGTTTTTAAAATACTTACTATCTTTTGTTCTTCAGATTGTTCTTTTAAGACAGCCTCTTTATCAGTAATAGAAATAGTCTGATTGGCATCCACATTTAGCAGTATCGTTTCTTTTTTATTATCAGGCCAGCTCACGATGATCGTATCTATTTTGCTCGCATCCCCTATGCCAAAGTGAATCATATTTCCCGTAGAAGATAGATAGCCTCTTACTCTTGAATGATAAGCTGTCTGGGTATTTTCACTTGTTATTATTTTTACAGTCGCCCCTATAGCTGCTGTATTATTTGTCGTGCTTGATAGATTGATTTTTATATAATTATTCTGTTTTATTTCCTCTGTTCTTGTTTGGTTTTCTAAGACAAACACAGGTTCATTAATGGTATTGGTAACAAGATCTAAATCACCATCTTGATCTAAATCCACATAGACTGCTCCATTGGAAATAGATGTTTTTTCTGGTAGCCAATTGCCAATTTGATTTTCAAAGTGAAGGTCTCCCTCATTTTCAAAAAGATAATCAGGCATTTTATTATCGGGCATTTCTTGGATCATCTTCCAGAGCGTTTCGCGCTGAGCTTCTTTTGTTCCAAAACCCATTTGCTGATTGCTGTAGTTGATAAAATCTAAATCGGTTATATCCTTGCCATAGCCATTTGTAATATAAATATCTCTATCCCCATCATTATCAAAATCTGCCAGTAAAGGCGCCCAACTCCAATCTGTATTGTATATTCCTGTCAAGTAGCCCAACTCGCTGAAAGGCAATAATTCATCGTCTAGAAAGCCATTATGTACTTGTAAAGTGTTTCTAATATATTGAGGCGTATAGCCTTCTTTAAGGGCTAGTAAATATTTATTATAATTCATAAAGCCCGAAGTTCTCTTCTGGCGTTCATGCGTTTCTGGCAACATATCTACCACTAATATTTCTGGTAAGCCATCCGCAGTCAAGTCTGCTACATCTACCCCCATCGCATTGTAACTCGTATGCTTTAATACGCTCTGGCTAATTTCCTTAAATCCTTCATTTGGAGTATTGATATATAAAACATCACCTGATAAAAAATCATTCGCAATATATATATCTGGTCGCCCATCTGAATTAAAGTCATTAATGGCTATTCCTAAGCCATAGCCACGGTGTTTTATATTTAAAGAATCTGATACTTCTTTAAAAAAAGGTTGTTCTACAGTTCCAATATTTTCCAATAAAACATCTGCTGATTTTTGATGTAGATAGCGTTTGGGCGCAGGCACATTCTTATCTCTTGCATCAATAATATTCCGCAAGAGATAAGCATCTAAATCTCCGTCTAAATCGTAATCAAAAAAAGCAGTTTGTTGGGTGTATAGTCCATCTGACAAACCATAGTCAATAGCCGATTCTTTAAAAAAAGGAATTCCTTCTGCCGTTAAACCTTGATGAATAAATAGTTGATTTTGACAATTGCCTTTACAATCCAATCCACCTACACTGATATAAATATCTTCCCAACCATCTGCATTAATATCTACAATCGCTACGCCTGTACTCCAACCCTCTGTTGTAAATTGAGCTTGCTCCGTAATATCTCTAAAAGAAAAAGAGCCATCATTCAAATACAATTTAGATTGGACTTGATTGCCTGTAAATACTAAGTCGGGAAAACCATTTTTATCAAAATCCCCTACGCCAACCCCTCCTCCATTATAAATGTAATGAAAGTTCAAAATATTAAAAGTAGCTGATTCTGAAATGGTATTTTCAAAAGTAATCCCTGTATCTGTAGCAGTTACATACCGAAAACAGGTAGTCGTCTCATTCTGACAAGCTACCAATGTCCAACTGAAAATAGCTAAACTGTAAAGCTTATATTTGCTTAATAGGTTTTCCAATAAATCCATATAAAATGAAAACTGCCCTTTTACATAAAAGAGCAGTCTTTCTCACTAGTTTAAAACTTAATAACTCTATATCTTTTAGAGCGAACGAAAAGTCGTTTTTATAATATGTATTAGTGGGAGAAAGTTACAAACTTTCAAAATAGTAGGTTGAAGTTACAAACTTCAACCATCGACCCAAACATTTTCCAATGAATTACCTATTACGATTTTGACTTTTCGTTTGCCCTAATATCTATTGAAAGTACACGTTTACTAAACCTTAAAGGTTTAGTAAACGTAGAAACTTAGATATATTGAATTTAATACCCAGGATTCTGAGTCAAGTTCGTATTCGCTTGTATTTCTGAAACTGGAATCCAAATATACTCATGTTTACCAGATTGGAAAGTACCACCACTTAAAGATTTAGGGTGATCTCCATGTAGAGAAGTAGCACCCATATAATCATCCGCTAATCCCCATCTTACTAAATCATAAAAACGGTGACTCTCGCCAGACAATTCCAATACTCGCTCATCAATGATCGCTTGTCTCATTTCTGTTTGACTCAATCCTGTTTTTGGTTCTACTAAAGCTCTAGTTCGAACCATGTTCAAGAAAGTCTCTGCCTCAGATGTATTCCCTTGCTCATTCAACGCTTCTGCGTGCATAAGTAATACATCTGCATATCTGATTAAACGCCAGTTATTTCCAACATTCGTACCTAACAAATCTACATCATCCCTAACACCGATGTCCATACCCGCATACTTTCTAGAATAGATGGGCTCCATACCTTCTGCTGCCGCTAAGTCTAATTCTGCTGAAAAATCTTGCGCAAATGGTACACCACCATAGCCAGTAGATCCTTCGTAATCATAAGCCAAAGTCGCATCCCTTCTGATCGATTCACCATTCGCTTCAAATAAGTCTTTTACCCATGAGTTAACATAGTGACTTTGATCTGGAGACTTTGCAGGTGGGGCATAGTCGATATGGTAGTTCCCCATATTACCTGTACCCGGAATATCTACTCCCCAAGCAAAAGCTGACTGGCCAACGAATTGAATCTCATACACCGACTCTTCATTATTTTCATTTCCTTCTGTAAAGTTTTCCATGTATCTGTCAGAAGGTAGTAAACTATATTGACCACTTCCTACTACCGCTCTAAAAGCAGTAGCTGCCTCCGCCCACTTACCTTGATACAATAGAGACTTCCCTAAAAATGCCTGAGCAGAACCACTAGTTGGTCTACCTTTATCTATGCCATCCCAAGAAGCAGGAAGACTACTTGCTGCTTCTGTAAAATCAGCTTCAATTTGTGCCCATACTTCTGCCTGAGAGGCTTGAGTTGGAAAAAATTCTTCATTAGATTCCGCCACCTTCGTGATCAATGGAATATTTCCATAATTCACTAGTTGATAAAATAAAGCCATCCCTCGCATGAAGTTCGCCTGCCCTCTTAAGCCTGCTAATTGGGTAGCATCAGGGACATTCGTTGCATTAGCATTTTCTAAAATAGAATTAGCTCTAAAAACTGTCTTAAAAGGCTCTTGCCAAATTTCTGTAGACCATCTTGCTGCACCTGCCTCTCCTTGGAAAGTTGACATCGCTGTATTCGGACCGAATGGTCGTACATTGAAAACATCCGAACGTAGCATCGCACCCGTATGAATAATTCTTCCCCAAAAGAAAGTATTAGTGATTGGGTGATACATACCGTTTACCGCAAGAGATACATCATTTGCATCAGCCCAAAAAGTTCCCGAAGAAACTGTGTTTTTATTGACTTGATCTAAAAAATTGTCCGAACAACTCATCGGAACTAAGACCAAAGACAACATCGTAATAAAAATGTATTTAGAATACTTTTTCATAATGATATTTATTTTTTCCGTTGATGCTCTTTTGTTTAAAGAGTACAACTGTTTTAATTTGAAACTGAACAGAGAGTAAAGAATGGAGATCAGAGACAGATTTCGTTTAAAAGTTTAGAACAAATTCTTTTTTAAACGAAATACTTCTCTACTCTCTGTTCTCGCTTCTCTATTCTAAAACCTGTAAGGTTTTATTTTTAATAAATTCTACAATCCAATCTGCACACCAACAATGAAACTTCTTGCATTCGGATATGCTCTTACATCCAATCCTCTACCCAATAATGGGTTCACTTGAGAAGGAACACCAAAGAAAGGAGAGTTAGAAGAACGTCCACCATTTACAGAAGATATATCTGGATTATAACCAGAATAGCCAGTCAAAGTAAATAAGTTTTGACCCGTAACAAATATACGTGCATTCCGCATCCAAGATACTGCATCCATGTCTACTGTATAGCCGATTTCTGCTGTACGTAAACGGAAGTAAGACCCATCTTCTACAAAGAAAGAGGAAGGCGCTCCATTTTGTGCAGCATCAGAAGTGGTCGTTCTTGGAATATCTGTATTTGTATTTGATGGCGTCCAAGCATCTTGTATTTCAGACAATTTATTACCATCTGCCCAAAAGATATTGTAGTATCTAGTTACGTTGTAAATTTCATTTCCTTGAGAGCCTTGGAAAAATACCCCAAAGTCAAGCGCACCTGCTGCACCAGAAAAATTTAAACCATAAATAAAATCTGGCGTAGGATCACCTAATACTATCTGATCGCTACCGTTAATCTGTCCATCCCCATTAACATCTCTTCTAATCAAATCACCCGGTTGCAAGATTTCTCTTCTACCTGGATCATTTGCTGTATTGGGATCATTGTCGATTGCAGCTTGATCTGCGTACACACCTGTTGTTTCAAAACCAAAGAAAACGCCCGGTGCTTCTCCTTCTACGAAACGATTCACCCGCACTAAATCTTCTGATACACTTGGTCCGATTACAGGATTCGGTAAAGAAGTAATTTCACTACTAAAAGTAGAAATATTAAATCCTAAATCCCATTTGAATGCACTAGTGTTGCCGCCATGATATACCCCTTCTAATTCAAAACCACTATTATTGATTTCTCCAACATTTTGGATAACTGGCTGACTAAATCCTACACTTGATGGAAGATTCACGCCTACTAAGACATCAGAAACATCTTTATTATAATACTCCGCAGAGAAAGTAACTTTATCATCTAAAAGACCGACATCAAAACCAATATTGAATGTCTTTGCTGTCTCCCATTTTAAATCCTCTAGTGCTAAAGAAGTCTGTGCATAACCATTTACAATTTGATCATTAACAGATGTTGGAGAGGTCAAATTAAAAACAGATTGGAAAGCATAATCAGGAATATTTTGAGAGCCTAACTCTCCATATCCGACTCTAAACTTCAAATTATTAATAGTACTATTGTTCCAGAATGGTTCATTACTGATTTTCCAACCGAAGGAGACAGATGGAAAATAACCTACTCTAAAGTCTCTAGCGAATTTTGAAGATTCATCTCTTCTAAGTGTTGCGGAGAATAGGTACTTATCGTCATGTGCATAGTTAACCCGACCAAAAGCAGAACTTAAGGTACTGACATTATTGAAGCCAATTAATGCTTGTACATCACTTGGATTGGCTGCCCCTAGCACTCTAATATCGTTATTCGGTAAACCTTGTACATATGCACCGCTAGTATTCACATCCACTTTCTGTCTAGTCAAACCTACTACTACATCTAATCGGCTATTTCCTAAATCTTGACCGTAACTTAAAGTAGGCTCAACTAAGGTAAGGAATGTTTCTGAATTAAAGTTAGTTAAATCATTTTGCTCGTTAACGTTCGTTACTGCATCAGAAGAACTCATGAAGAAAGTAGGTTGAAAAGCAAAGATTTTAGAATCTCGCTTATCCGCACCTAAATTAATTTTTGCGGTTAAACCATCTACTATTTCATAAGAAAAATTAAGGTTTCCGAATATGGCAGTTGTCTTATTAGTATTCTCATTCAAGGTAGCTAAACCGAACTCATTCCAGCCGCCAAAACCGTGCTTCTCAAAACTAGGAGCTTCAAAGCCGCCATCATTTTCTGGAACATTTTGTCTTAAGATCGGTGCCTCAGACGAACCGTTTATACCAAAGAAGTTATTCGTTTCTAAATCTGTTTGTGCCACAGATAAAGATTGTTGTACTTTTAATTTGCCTACTGTAAAATCACCATTAGCTCTGAAGTTATACCTCTCAAATCCTGATGCTACTAAAATACCATCTTGATTGTAGTAGTTACCAGAAAGGAAGTAGTTAGAGTTTTCTCCACCACCAGAAACAGAAAGACCATAATCATGGATCGCCCCAGGATTTAAAGCCAAATCTTGCCAGTCTGTAGAAATTCCTTCATCTGCTAATACGAAACCTGTACCGTCATTTGCCTCCCTTTGATTTCTATAAGTCACAAATTCAGAACCATTCAAAAAGTCTAACATTTTGCTTGGACTCTCTGTACCTGTTCTTAGATCAAAGTTGATTTGCGGCGCACCAGACTTTCCTCTTTTTGTAGAAATGATTACTACTCCATTTGCAGCACGAGAACCATAGATAGCAGCGGCAGAAGCATCTTTTAAAACCTCCATTCGGTCAATATCCTTTGGATTGACAAAATTCATATTATCCGCAAACGTTCCGTCTATTACATATAATGGAAATGAATTAGTCAAAGAACTCACACCTCTTACAAATACGTTTGCGTCTCCGCCCGGTTGACCTCCATTATTTTCTACCTGTACCCCTGCAATCTTTCCCTGCAATGCAGAAGTTGGATTACCAGAGACAATAGAGGCAATGTCCCCGCCATCAAGAGAAGCAACAGAACCTGTTAAATTACTTTTCTTTTGGACACCATATCCTACGACTACAACCTCATCCAAAATCTCCGTATCTGTTCCCATTACCAAGTCAATAGTTGTTCTATTACCAACCAAAATTTCTTGATCTTGATAACCCGTGTAACTAAACACCAAGGTAGCATCACTAGGGGCATCTAGAGAATACTTACCATCAAAATCTGTAACGGTACCAGTGGCGGTACCTTTAATCAATACATTTACGCCAATTAGGGCTTCTCCTGTATCATCGGTTATTGTACCTCTAACTTGTGCAGACAAGCTATGGGTCATACAGACTAATAGCAGAGTAACAAGCACTCCAGCTTTTGCTAGAACTCTTGAACCAGCATGCCATTGTCTGTGGTGTAGATTGTTAAAAAGTTTCATTATACTTTATTTAGTAAGAAAATTGAGCGTCATTTTTTTTTAGAAATAATCCCATACTTTAGTGTTTATTTCACTTTTTTTAATGGCGAATAGGGCGAAAATTGAGTTTTGATTGTCAACGTTTTGTAAGCATTCTCCATTCACAATTCTCCATTCACAACTACGACTTTTGCAGTACAAGAAAGAGCTTTTAAAACTTAATCTGTACTACTCTATGGTAGTATAAGGCAAATATATATAAAACTGTTATAAAAAAAGAAAGAACTAGGTTTAAAAAGAATAAAATTTTATTGTTTTCCTATATCACTTACTATATCTTCTTTATTTAAATTCCCTTTCCTGTATTATTTTATTTAAATTTGCCCTATAAAAGCTGGTTTAAGATTAAATTAGGATAACTGTATAGTAGTATAGTATAGCGTAGTTAATAAGAAAAGAATTATGAGCGTAACGACCGTCTTCGATAAAGTACAGGAATTACAGGATGTCACAGATTATTCCAAACATGAACGGCTTGTGCAAGGGCTAATCAATGCGATTGATGAAAAGATAATAACGCAGGGTTCTATGTTGCCATCTGTGAATATTATGGTAAAAGAGTTAGGATTTGCAAGTAAAACAATTGTGAAGGCCTACCAAGAGTTGAAAGACAGAGGGCTAATAGCTTCTAAAAATAGGCGCGGGTATTTTGTTGTGAATGAAGCAACAGATCAAACGATGAAAGTTGCCTTACTACTGTATGCATTTCATCCGTTTCAAGAAGATTTTTACAATGCCTTTAAAAATACTTTAAAGGAAAATACCCACGTAGACGTCTTCTTCCACCATAGCAATATTGAGGTTTTTGAAACCATTTTAAACAATGCCAAAGGCAAGTATGGAATGTACGTTGTTGCACCAATCCCCCACCCACAAACAAAAAGTATTTTAAATACAATCCCTAGAAATAAATTATTACTGGTCGATCGGCATGAACATTTAGACGGCGAATACTCTCATATTACCCAAGAGTTTGAGATAGCTACCTATATGGCTTTAAGAAAATTAGTGAAGCGAATCCGAGAATTTGATGAGATCATTCTCTTTTATTTGCAGGACTCTGATTATCCTATCGAGGTTTTAAGAGCTTTTGAACAGTTCATAAAAGACTACAAAATCAAAGGAACTATACTCAAGCAATATGTTCCCAACACAGTCGAAAAAGGAAAGGTTTACTTTACAATTGGAGACGGTGATTTATGGAGATTAATCAAAGATTGCAAAGCAAAAGGTCTAGCTGTTGGAAAAGATGTTGGTATTATTTCTAATAATGATACACCTGTAAAAGAGTTAGTATGTGACGGAATCACCACCTTCTCTACTGATTTTGAAAAAATGGGTCAGCGAGCAGCAGAGTTTGTTCTTAATAAAAAACCGATCTCTAAAATAATTCCCACTGTTTTGATTCAACGGAATTCTTTGTAATTGATTTTGTTTGGCGTACCCTTAGGAGTGAAGAAGAGAGAAACGCATTACATTCAATGAAACAATAAAATTTAAAGATTCTTCCTGGCTATGCGCCTGGATTATTGGTATATACATATAGTATTTAGCAGTGATATACATTTTGTTTACCTTCCTACAGTTATCCCACAATAATTTCCTACCTTTAAAACAGATTATTCTAAAATAACGTACTTAATTAAACAACAATGAAACTAGGTGCATTCTCTATTAGTCTATCTGTAAAAGATTTACAAACATCCAAATCGTTTTATGAAAAACTAGGCTTCACCGTCTTTGCAGGAGATCCCGACAAAAATTATTACATCATGCAAAATGGAGAGACCAATATTGGTTTATTTCAAGGCATGTTTGAAAATAACATATTGACCTTTAATCCAGGTTGGTCGCAAAAGGCAGAAAAACTAGAAGAATTTGACGATGTACGTGAAATTCAAAAACAGTTAAAAGCGCAAGATATAGCCTTGCTTTCAGAGGCAGATGAATCCACTACCGGTCCAGCAAATATGATTTTTGTTGATCCAGATGGTAATCAAATTTTAATAGACCAACATGTGTGATAGGAAATGGAGAGAATTTGTACCTTGGGGGTAATTAAAAATAAAACTAGAAATAAATGCAATCTATTAAAATAAGCCTACTATTAATAAGCTGCTGTTTATCAGCACTATACACACCCCTTTTCGCTCAAAGTAACATTATCCAGCAACTAGAAGAAATCTCGATTTCAGAGACAAGGGTCATGGTTCCTATGCGGGATGGCATTCGATTGTGTACGGACGTATATCGCCCCAAGACGGATAAAAAAGTACCTATCATTTTCTCTCGAACACCTTATAATTTCAACTCTTGGGGAGACGGGGAAGAAAAAACAAGAACGCGCCAAAGAGCCTATGAAGCAGTCAAAAGAGGCTATGCTTATGTCGTGCAAAATGAGAGAGGCCGATATTTTTCAGAAGGCGAATGGGACATATTAGGCACTCCACTTACAGATGCCTATGATGCCTTTACTTGGATGCAAGAACAACCATGGTCGAATGGGAAGATAGGATTGCAGGGGTGTTCTTCTACCGCAGAATGGCAGATGGAGGCAGCTACTCAAAATCATCCTGCTTTAGCAGCGATGGTACCACAGGGTTTTGGCGCAGGTGTGGGTAGAGTTGGTGGTTTATACGAACAAGGAAATTGGTATCGTGGTGGAGCGCATCAGACTTTATTCTCGGCGTGGCTGTACGGTGTAGAGCATGATAAATTTAAACCTAGAATTCCTGCTGGCGCTAGTACGGAAGATTTAAACCGAATTTCCCGTTTTTATGATTTAGCTCCTGAAAATCCGAAGGTAGATATGAGGAAAGCGTTAGCGCATTTACCCTTTAGTGAGTTTATAAAAAACATAAATGGCAAGAAAGAGATTTTCGATAAAATGATTGCACGAAAACCAAATGATCCTGCTTGGTTTGAAGGGGGACTGTATCATGACGACCAAGCTATTGATGTGCCTGCCTTTTGGTTTGTTAGTTGGTATGATGTATCTGCAACGCCTAACTTGACTTTATTCAATCATGTCAGAAAAACAAGTAAGCAAGCAGATAATCAATATTTGGTCATTGCCCCTACCCTACATTGCCGATATACTAGAGCAACAGAAAATACTATTGTTGGAGAACGAAGTGTGGGGGATGCTCGCCTAAATTATAATGAACAGATATATGGTTTTTACGATCTGCTACTAAAAAACGAGGAAAATAACTTTAAAGCAAAAACACCAAGGGTTCAATACTATACCATGGGGAGCAATGAATGGCAAAGTGCAGATGCTTGGCCTCCTGCATCTGCATCAATGACTACTTTTTATTTAAATAGTGAAGGTAGTGCCAATAGCTTATACGGAGATGGTCAACTGACAAAATCTAAACCCACTACTGATAATCCCGATGCGTTTATCTATGACCCAATGAATCCCGTCAAGTCATATGGTGGAAATGTTTGTTGTACAGGTAATGCGATTGATGGTGGTTCTTTTGATCAACGTCCAATGGAGGCTCGACAAGATATTTTGGTGTATTCAACTGAGCCTTTAACAGAAGGTGTGGAAGTAAGTGGGTTTATCGAATCCACATTGTATGTCTCTTCTGATGCAAAAGATACAGATTTTACTATTAAATTAATAGATGTACATCCTGATGGCAGTGCTTATAATTTAGATGAAACGATTCAAAGAGTTCGTTATAGAGAGGGGTACGACAAAGAGGTATTTATGGAAAAAGGAAAAGTGTATAAAGTAAATTTGACGGCGATGTCTACTAGTAATTTTTTCAAAAAAGGACATCGTATTCGAGTAGAAATATCTAGTAGTAATTTTCCTAGATTTACTAGAAATTTGAATACTGGTGGAGATAATTATAATGAATCGACTGGTGTAGTGGCTAGAAATAAGGTACATCATTCTAGTCAATATCCATCGCAAATTCGGTTACCGATAGTGAAGTAGATTAGATTTGAGTGTAAAACAATTCAGGGGCATTTTTCTGAAATTGATCGGATCACTTGCAGTGGTCCGATCAAGCTGTACCTTTCATCGGACCACTGCAAGTGGAATGTCGTCAACTTAAGGAACTAGATGTCTAAATACGCATAATTCAACGCAGATTTAAATGATTTTATAGGTCGCCTGTATTAGAGGTGTTCCCTAGGTCGAGAGCGTGACATACCTGTATGGTGGCTTTCAACTGTCAACATCCTTCACGACCTACAAAAATCCATATAGCTACGAAGTAGCTCCGTATTGGAGTAGGACATAATTAGTAATAAA
>CAKZUM010000137.1 GCA_937921525.1 uncultured Saprospiraceae bacterium | reverse complement strand
AATTAATCTGGCTGGAACCTGTCTAGCTTATTAAATAAGTCTAGACAGGCTTATATTATAGTTGAGCAATTACAAGAAGATTAACGACGCTCAAAATTTCTATCTCTATTTTTATTTTTATTCTTGTTGAAAGGTTTTTTAGAATTCCTTTTATGACCTCCTCCACCTCTGTTATTCCCTCCATGTCGAGGATTACCACCCCTTCTAGGCATACTAGCAGCCAATTTATCTTCTTTTTCTTGGATAGTTGCAGGTAGGGGAGACTTAGGAATTTTTCGCTCCATTAAGCGTTCTATACCTTGAAATTTTCGTTGGTCTTTTCTGTTAACTAGCGTAATAGCAACCCCATCTGTATCCGCTCTAGCAGTACGACCAATTCTATGGATATAATCTTCCCCATCAGAAGGAACATCATAATTAACAACTAGATTAATGTCTTTTACATCAATTCCTCTAGAAAGAATATCAGTTGCAACCAACACTTCTATGCGCCCACTTCTAAACATACGGAGCGTTTCTTCTCTATCTTTTTGGTCAAAATCGGAGTGAATTTCTCCTACTGTTAGCCCCGTACTCCTAAGCGATTTAGCGATTTTAGATACAGCAGCTTTGGTACTGGAGAAGATTAGAATCTTTTCTCCTTTTCCTTTCCGTACGCTTAATAATTCCTGTAAAAGCTTTGCTTTATTTTCATCCTGCACCAAATAGACCTTCTGGTCGATACCCTCTGCAGGCTTAGATACTGCAAAAGTGATCTGTTCTGGCTCCGTTAAAATTCTTTTAGAAAAAGTTCGAATCTTAGGTGGCATTGTTGCTGAAAATAAAAGCGTCTGTCTTTGTTTTGGTAAGTAACCAATGATTTTTAATAAATCATTTACAAAGCCCATATCTAGCATTCTGTCTGCTTCATCTAGAATTAGGTACTTCAGTTGGCTTATTTTAACATAGCCCAGATTCAAATGGGCAATCAATCTACCTGGTGTGGCTACTACTATGTTAGCACCCATCGTCAAGGCCTTCTTTTCTTGATTGAAAGATTCGCCACTACGACCACCGTATATCGCCAAAGAACTAACATTGGCAAAATAGCTGAATCCTTCCAGGTTTTGATCAATCTGTACTGCTAGTTCCCTAGTAGGTACAAGAATCAATGCATCAATGGAAGCACTTGTAGTATTCGTTAAATTATGTAAAATGGGAAGCAGAAAGGCGGCTGTTTTACCTGTACCCGTTTGTGCACAAGCGATTAGGTCTTTCTGTTTTAGTATGACTGGAATAGCTTTTTCCTGTATAGGGGTTGCTGATTCAAATCCCATCGCATCTAGCCCGTCTAATAGTTGGTCGTTTAACCCCAGTTCTTTAAAAGTCAATGATACTTTTTTAATTATAAAAATGAATAGCTTTTTGCTATCCCTCTATATGATAACCCTTTTGGCTACTTTTTGTTTTAAAAAAAATCCATACAGACGTCAGGGTTGTATTAGGCCCTGATAATTCAGGAATTAGCCACCTGTGTTGCTTCTGTAATCTTCCCGTATCAATAAATTGATACTCCCGGACAAGTCACGGTTTGAAGCCCGCCATAGACAACGCAAGAATGGACAGTATGATAAAAGTGTTGGACCCCCACATTGTTTGACGTCTGTAATGGAAAGGTTTTACTAGGTAGTCAACACATTCGTTGAACTTTAGCCTAGATAAAACACAATCTGCAATATACTGATAATTCTGCTGTTAGTAAAGAAAGGGCTTAAGAATTTTAAAATTAATTATCTGTTCTTTATGGATTAATAACTACCTTTTTTATAAGGGATTGTCTATTCGAATCCGTGAATTTTGCTAGGTATATACTAGCTGGTAAAGGAGGCAGATTTATGATTTTTTCATTGTTTGATTGATACACTAACTGCCCGTTTAATGTCCATAAAGAAAAGCTAAAAGAGGATTCCTCTGTCTCAATTCTGAGTTGATCTGATGCAGGATTGGGAGAGATTTCTACAGCAGGTAAAATCGGAGTGTTAAGACTAGAAGTGGTCGTAGCAGTATTCAAAATGCCCAAGAATACCGAAAAATGAGCTGTTGAGGCAATTGTATTTCCTTGTAAGTTATAATTCCCTTTGAATGTTCCTCCTACCACAAGTTCTCCCTGAACAGTCTGACTTATTTGATTAATGAGTAGTAAGAGGTCTGAATAGGTAATTTGCAGATTAGTAGCTTTGCTATCGGATGCGTCTATATTTAGAATATAAGCTTGAAGGCTAGATGGTCCAATTATGCTAAAGTCATCTACTTCAATTTCTTGATTAAAAAACCCGCAAAGTATTATTTCTTGATCTTTATAAAGTAAGTCGGTACTAGTTTCGAATCCCGCATTTCCAATAGATTTTGCCCATAAGGGATCTCCATTTTGGGTATATTTAATTAAATAAGCATTTTCATTAAATCCTTCGGTTTCAATTCTTATAGAATCATTGAGGCTCAATCTGCCTGTATATTGCCCAGCTATGTAGATGTTTTGCGTCTCATCTATCGCCATACTACTAAAATTATCTTCTAATACACCACCTGCTTTTCTAGCCCATAATCCGTTACCATTCTCATCTAATGCAGCAAGAAATACATCAAAGTCAGGGGTATTGGTCGTAATCGTATCCATTCCAATGGCAACTTGACCTTTATATATTCCCCCTATAATTATTTGTTTAGCTGGGTTGATTAAAACTTCCATCCCTCTATTGATCCCTGTGATACCAAATTGCTTGACCCATTGAAAATTTCCTGTCTCATCCCATTTGGCAACAAATAAATCTTCCTCAGCAGTGGCTATAATTGATTGATTGCCAATAAATAAACTATCTGAAAAGGAACCGACTAGATATACGTTATTTTCTGTATCTGTAGTAGGCGGGCCATTATTTTTGAAGGTGCTTCCTTCTACGAGGGTATGCCAAAGGACGTTTCCATCCGAATCATATTTTATTAAGTAAATACTCTTAGAACTTTTAGTAGATGCCAACTCTAATTCACCGAAAATGCCTTCTATCCAAAAGTTGCCCGCCCAATAAATGGCTCCTGCTGCATCTGTGCAAATTCCGCTATCTACATCATTCCCCATACTACCTCCTGTACGTGCCCACTGAATTTCTCCTGTCTCGTTGAGCTTCACTAAATAATTATCATTGAGTCCTAAACTAATATGTTGCTCGCCTTGAAATTCAATGGATTCCGAGAAGGTGCCAGAAAAATAAATATTGTTCTGTTGGTCCGTAACTAAACCGATTAAGTCCATCTCTCCTTCTCCACTAAAAGTGGTTGCCCATTTCCAATCTTGTGCGATTAATGAGGAGACTTGGCTACAGCAGAGAAAGAAGAGGAGGAAACAATATTTTTTCATGATTAAATTGACATTGTGATATTGGCATCTACGTTTACTAAACCTTTGAGGTTTAGTAAACGTGTACTTCAGCAATAGCTACTAAAATACAAAAGCGCAAAGATCATTACTACTGATCTTTGCGCTTTTGTATGAAATCGTCTAGAAAACAACGAAATCTATT
>CAKZUM010000136.1 GCA_937921525.1 uncultured Saprospiraceae bacterium | reverse complement strand
GTAAACGTCACACTACTGGACATTTTAAAGAGCAGAGAATAGAGACAGATTTCGTTTAAAAAATGACGAAATTTCGTTGTTTTCTAATCGAAATACGTCTCTACTCTCTCTTCTCTGCTCTCTGTTCTAAACAATGTCCAGCAGTGGTGGTTTAAATTAAAATGTCCAATAGTGTGGTCGTAGTTTAGACCAAAGGTCTTACATAGTTAGCTGCGAAAATAAAAAAAGCATCTTGGAATCTCCAAGATGCATTTTTTAAACAACTTTACGTTAGTAACTTAAAGAAGGTAAATTACATACCCAATTTAGATTTTACCAAAGTAGTAACATCGTTGCTTTCATCTGCATATAAGATGATACTACCTGCAGAAGCATTGGTATCAAAAATATACTGATAGCCATTTTCTTGAGCGACAGTTTTAATGGCAGCATTTACTTTGTCAAAGATCGGCTGTAACAAAGAGTTACGCTTTTCATTGATTTGCTTCATCATATCTTGCTCGAAAGTAGCGATCTTTTTTTCTTCCTCTTGTAATCTTTTACCCTCATCTTCCATTTGCTTAGGAGACAATTCTCCAGCTTGCTCTTTCTTCTGTAAGGACTGTAACTTAGTCTGGTAAGATTTTACCATTTGTTGTCCTTTGTTTTGTAGTTGCTTTTGCAATGCTTCCATATTGGAGTCTGCTTGCTTTACTTCAGCCATTTCTGCTAAAACTGCGGCAGAGTTTACATAGCCAAATTTTTGTGCATTTGCAGAAGTAAGTCCTATTGTAGCTAATAAGCATACTAGTGCTAATACCTTCATTATCTTCTTCATAACCTGATAAATAATTGATGTAGTTTTTAAAAAAATCGCAAAAATAAGTTTTTTACTTATTAGCGGGAATAAGTTAGACTACCCTAATAATGGTAGTTTCGGTCCTACTTAGAGTTTAATTATCTAAGTTTTCTCATTAAATCTTCTGTTTTGTCGAATCTAGGATTCGCAAAAAGAATACCTGTAGCACTTCCTTTATCCAAGATTAGATCATAATCTTGATCAGAAGCAAAATCTTCTATAGCAGCGTACACTCTATCTTGTATAGGTTGTACCATTTGTTGTCTTCTTTTAAATAACGCACCATCTGGACCAAATCGCTGCTTTTGTCTTTCTCTTACTGCTTTTTCTCTATTTAAAATTTCATCTTCTCTTTGCTTGCGAACCTCATCACTCAAGAGTACAGATTCTGCTTGGTACTTATTGTACATCCCCTTGATAGCGTCATATTCAGATGCAATTTCTTGTCTCCAATCTGCTGCTAATTTATCTAACTCTTTTTGTGCAGATTGATATTCGCCCATATTTTCTAAAACGGCAGTAATGTCTAAAACGGCAATTCTCTGTGCAGAGATGGAAGCTGTTCCTAATAGTAGAAAAGCAGCTAAGGATAAAATATATTTTTTCATGTGGTATGAACTTTTTTGAAAAATCTTAATTAAATGTGCTAACAATTGTATGTACTACATTGTCGAATGAATACTAGCGAATTGTTAACCTGCTATTATATAGACAGACAAATGTAGTATTTTATTGTCAGCTTTCTATTTATTGACTTTTAAGGAAAGCATAAGTTACAAGTAGATATAATAGAATTAATATAGGGAGTGTATCGTAATTATTTGATTATTAGTGCTTTGTGTCAGGGAAAGAGATGTGGTCGGGCTTAGTTTTTAACGTATTTTTAACGCTGCGGTTAAGGTCTTTAACTGGCTATTTTCGTGATTTTTAGAGAATCCATTATCCGTTTGTAATTTGATATTACAAAAGTGAATTATATCAAGTATGCTTAGGCGTTGCACGAATGATTTATAGGATGCTAGTGATTTTAAAGTGGTGTGCATTTATTGGGCTGGTCGTACCAATCACCCCTGCCGAAAAGGGGGTGTACGTAATCAATAAGTGCTTTCATTCAGAATAATTTTGCGTGCATATACTTCATCATCCATTTTAAAATACACTATATAGAATCCATTCTCTAAATCATTCTTCCTTAATTGGTAAGTATGCCAACCATCTTTTTTAATCGTGTCCTTTTCAAATACTTTCACAATCTTTCCAGTTAGAGTAGATACATTTAAGGACACTTCAGCGGGTATATCCAAATAGAAGGATAGATTGGTTTCTTGCTGAAATGGATTAGGCGCAATCTTTAATTTAGTATTTGTTAGTACTATAGATTTATTTTGTGGAAAGGTAGAAGGTGGGCTGGTTAGTGAATTATCGGAACAATCGGTTGTTTCAATCTTTGCTAAAAAAGTACTATTAGCATCTACAGAAAAGCCTGGCAATAATTGAATACTTTGACCAGCCTGATAGGTGATTTGACGATCATTTGCTATTCTATTCTGACTATAGATGCTATCTGCAACTTGATAAATACTGTCCTGTTCATGGTCAAAGAAAAAATGATAAAAGGAGACGCAAGCTGTTGTAGGGTATTCGTATAGTCCAATTTCTTGTCCCGCACCTAGCGGTCTTCCATTGCCGTCTTTTCCATAATTAAAATTGAAGCCTAAATCGAATAGATTGGGAATTGTACCTTTATCTATAGCGGGCGAGGTGCTTTGTAAATGATAATCCGAATCACTTACAAATTGTGGGTCGGCATATATGGGGTTTTCATTGGTATGATTCAATGGTACAAAAGTGCTATTATCTGTATTATCCCAAAACAGGCAATTATAAAAACTAACATCTATCTCCTTTGTAGATTCTATATTATCGAAATCGGATAAACCTTTAAAAATAGAATTAATAAAAAGTGTGTTACTATTAATGGCTGTTGTTTGAAATAATTCACATGTAGGATTTTCTTTAGCATCGAAAACACAATTCACAAAGGCATTATTTTCAGCAGGATTTTCAGGAAATCTAGAAGCTAAAAAATCTACCATATGCCCAGTTGTACCTTCAAAAAGACAATTGTAGAAAATATTATTATTCCCTGCATTCCCGTTATCTCCAAAGGTGGAAGAATCATAAAAACGAACGCCTAATAAATCATTTTTAGAGCTACAGTTTAAAAATTGATTGTGGTGAGCAGAGTCCCTCACAACATATCCAATATCGTCAAAAGAAATACAGTTAACAAACTGATTAGAATGAACTGCTGGCCCTCTTACATAAAATCCTTTATTGGTATTGGTAGACGTACAATTGACAAATTGATTTGAATGACCATAATCAGAAATTCCTATGCCATGTCCACTATGACAAGGTTCGCCAATCCGTTCAATTTCGCAATCTTTAATCAAATTATAACTTCCACTTAATATAATATAATAACCTGTAGGGTTGGGATAATCCTCATCTCCATAACTTCGACAATTTTCTAAAATATTATGATCTCCAAATAGATAATAATTATGGGCACCAGCATTCGTGGCAAATGAATTTTTAATCGTGTTGTATCCTCCTGTCAATAAATTAGCATCTCCGCAGCCTTCATTGCAAATATCTGTACCAGTAAAATCTCCACAATCAGTCCCACCTATAGAGAAAGTACCCACATTGTCTAAAGTCAAATAATAAGACGCATTGGCACTATAAAAACCATCTTGAAAGCGGGTTAAAGTCATGTTCCTAATAGTTACATGGCTCATATATTCTAAATTAAATCCTACACCAGTGGTATCAATTCCATCTAAAACAGGAAGCTTAGTAGGATCTAGATCATCTCCATAATGATAGTTTAAAGTGGGATTGTCGCCCGGCATATTTTGATAGCCTTCATACACTATAGGCTTCCCTTCCTTACCAGATACACCTGGTCTTACTCTTTCATAATAAGTGCCCGCTTTGATAAAAACAGTATCACCTGCCCTAGCCAACAATGCTGCTTCGGAAATGGAACAAAAAGCAGTAGCTTCGCTTAATCCATCACCACTTCCCTGTCCATTGGTACAGGCGCAGACGTAGTAATTTACTTGTGTAGCACAATCATTTGGTTGATAAGATGCATCAAATTCGGAAGCACCAATATCAAAACTATTTCCTTGTGGGCGATCAACACCCCAATAATCTTTGCTTAAATTACTGATTGAAGAATAGTCAATCCCTGCATCAATACAAGGGCTATTGGCCTGTAAATGGGTATCGCCTATACAATCAAAAAATAAAGGGTCTTCAAAAAATAAGGAATTATTTTTATAAGCATCAGGCAAAAAGGAATCCCGCTTGATGGTATGGAAAAGACTACTTTCAAAAGCAAACCCTGGATCATGGGTAGCAGTAACTGATTTAAAATCTTTGATGCCCGTAATTACAGAATTAATAATATGGTTGTTATGGCTAGTAGTCTGACTATCAAAAAGACCATTTATAATATTATTTCCATCAATGGTACAATTAATAAAATGATTGCCCTCTACCTGATTATCATGTCCAGTAATCTTAATAACACTTGGAGATTCCCAAAAAATACAATTTAAAAAGAAGTTGTCTTTTCCTGCTGTAGTCCCACTTCCAGGCGCAAAAAATACGCTTAAACTTTTTTCTGTTTTACAATTAACAAATTGATTGCTGTTGGAGTTGTTCTGTATCAAAAAGCCATTTTCTCCTACTGCTAAACAATTAGTAAATACATTAGAATTTGCTGGAAATCCTACATCGATGTCATGAACCCTAAAATTTTGACTGATATATTTTGAAGTACAGTCGATGATTTGACTGTTACTCACTTCATAAATATTAAAACCCGTTGCACCAGCAAAGTCACCTACTTGTTCTGCCCAACAATTTTCAAGGATGCCATCATTACCAAAACTACTAAATCTCCTTAAAGAAAAATAAGTACTTATTTTTTTATTAATGGCATAGGCTTCGCAGTTACTCATTCGGTTATTACTACCAAAACTAACAAAGGCATGAACACTGGCGTCTGCTATGATACAATGTTCGATTAGATAATCGCTACCGTAAAATTCAATCCCCGAATTGGTAAAATCAGTACCGTATATATGTTGGATATTGACATTATTAGAATATTGGCTACTTCCTTCGATTCCATTCCGATACCCTGAAATTTGAAGATTTTTAATTTCAATATAATCGTACGCACTCAAAGTAATAGCAGTGCCTGTATGGTTGTTTCCTTTTAACCAAGGAAGCACTGTCTCCTCATGCACAAAGCTTCCATCTTTTTTAAAATAATCCATAGGAATGCCTAATGGCAAATCACCAACACTAGTTTGATACCCTATAAAGACTATCGGATTATTAGCAGTTCCACTTTTTTTCATCAGGACTTGTTCGTCCAAATAAGTTCCCGATTGAATAAAAATGGTATCTCCCGGTTGGGCAATATCTGCGGCTGCTTGGATGGTGCAAAATGCACTTGCTTCGGATAGACCATCCCTATTGTCTAAATCACAAGGAGCTACAAAATAATTAACGGCAGAAAGTTCCTGAGGGCAGGCGAGTAAGCCTATCCATAAATAAGCTAAGAGGAGGAAGTAATTGTTTTTCATTGGTTAATGGTTTTAAGTACATACTACTGGACATTTTAAAGAGCAGAGAATAGAGAGCAGAGAATAGAGACAGATTACGTTTAAAAAATGACGAAATTTCGTCGTTCTCTGATCGAAATACGTCTCTACTCTCTCTTCTCTGCTCTCTGTTCTAAACAATGT
>CAKZUM010000135.1 GCA_937921525.1 uncultured Saprospiraceae bacterium | reverse complement strand
CTTCCGCATTTATGGCTGCCAAATATAAATCTATACTGCGTTGGAAAGCCTCGTCGATGCTGGGCATCGCCTACGTTTTCCGCCTTGTCTAGCTTTATATTTGACTACCCAAAATGGGGAACTTATTTTTCACTCGCTACTTAGAATAATTCCATGAAAATAATCACCTGGAATTGTCAAATGGCGTTCCGAAAAAAAAACACAAAACTACTTAATTTCCAACCTGATATATTAGTCATCCCTGAGTGTGAGAATGGAGACAAGCTGCAATTTGGACAAATGACGCCAAAACCTAATGACTTTTTTTGGTATGGGGACAATCCACATAAAGGCATTGGTGTTTTCTCTTACTCTAATTATAAATTTAAATTATCGCCTTTATTTAATCCTGCATTTAGATATGTTATTCCACTAGAAGTAAGTGGGGCGAAGGAATTTAATTTGTTCGCAATTTGGGCAATGCCTAATAAAGAAAACCACAAACAACGATATATTGGGCAAGTATGGAGTGCCTTACAATTCTACAAAGAACTTCTAGTAAAAGACACTGTTATCATTGGAGATTTCAATGGCAATCAAATATGGGATCATCAAAGTTACACCGGTAATTTTACGGAAACTTTTCAATTTCTGGAGGAACACAATTATACTAGTTTGTACCATTCCGCCAATAAAGAACAATATGGCAAAGAAACGCTAGCTACTTTTTATTTATACCGAAATGAAGAGAAGCCCTATCATCTTGATTATTGCGTTGTTCACAAAAATATCATTCAAAGCGGATTTAAAATCAGCCTAGGAACTTATGATGAATGGTTAAGAATGAGTGATCATGTGCCAATATTTGTTGAAATTGAATAAAAATTAATTTTTTTTGAAATAATAATTTTCTACCTTTTCCGTATTGAATCTTTATCCTCTCCAATTAGATATTATTTATAAAAATATACATTTCCTTTCCTTTTTCCTTTACTTCTACACCCAATTCTCTGAAACTAAAACCATATTCTCTAATTTCTCTACCTTTAACATAAAATAACAAAACATATACGTTATCTAAAGTCCAGTTTTAATTTGTTTATTTCTACTAGCTAAATACCTATTATTCAATGAATTAAGTGATCTACAAGAAGAATAAGGATATTGTTTTTTTGAAAAATTTACATACCTTGCGAAGAAACAAACCTATTAACAAAACTAGAAATTGAAGATTTTATAACAACGTCTAGTTATACTTCCTCTTGAAAAGAACTTTATGGATCCAAATGCAACAGAGTTAAAAATTTCCATGAAAATGTTGAACTCATCGGAAACGGCAGCTGCAAAAACACCTACTGCAGCTCCACCTGTAGACCCCAATACCATTGTTCAAATTAAACAAGTTCTCAACTTTCTTCCTTATAGCTGTATTATAGAAATAGAACCACCCCAAGATATAGATTGGGTCTATTATGCAGCGATTGACAGTACTGGAAAGAAATTATTCTATAAATCTGAATATCCAATTAAGACCCTCCCTTCTTTTTCCATTCAGGAAGTTCCCACGGATGAAAAGGAAATAAGGATCGTTTGTTGGCCCGTTAAAGATAATGTGATTGGAAGTCCAACTTATTATGGACCATTTCCGTTAAACGAGCCCTTCTATCTAGGCGCCTATGATTTAGATGTTCGATTTGAAAAAGAATCGGATAAAGAATTGTTCCAACTGGTCAAACCCATCATAGAAAAGCACTATGGGAAAGCAGCAATACCTGGACCAGTCAAAATAGTAGAAGCAAGCCATGATGTATATCTACCTTCCACAAATACCATTAATCTATCTTCTAATAGAAGAAATCTGATTCATGAATTAATTCACGCTTCTAGAAAGCAAGTCCTATTTGCCAATAAAGAGTTTAAATTTAATGAGGAGACGGAGTTAATAGAAGAATTTTTCGCAGAGGGCGTTGCGAATATGGTTAAAGATGAATTAAATAAAACCAATCCTGATAATAATCATTTAGAAACTGGAGCGGTCTATGGCTCTACTCTTGGCTATAATTACGATTTTAGAATTACCGATCCATCCCTATCCACTCAAAACTTACAGTCTACTTTTGGAGGTATTCTAACGCTAGAAAACGCAAGATACTATCTAGGATCAGAAGCCTTTCATAAGATAGCTATTGAGTATTTTATAAAAACAGGAAAGTATTTTGCTAAAGAGTTTAACCGCATCTATTACGATCATGTTCAAAAAGAACTAGAAAATCCTAGTACGGAAATGTTCTACAGTATTTGCGAAAAATTAATACCGACTGTCGAAACAAAACCAACTAGGCAATGGCTAAAAGATCAACGTTTATTCGGAGGAGAATTTCAAGAAGGAGAAAAGATTTATCTGGATATTGATGATTATTATACACACAGCGAGTGGGTAGGTATTTCCAATATTAACTTGTATACTACTTTTGCAAATGGCTCTGATTGGGCGCATGGTAGTAAGCGGTATAACATGAATGGAAAGGAAGTAAAAATTGAGTTAATTCACTTCCCATCGGGCGAAATAGAATATTCTCAAACACATAGAATACCTGCCTATCCGAATGGTTTTGGAGCAATCAAACTGTATTTCCATTATAAGGATAATTCACCTACAGTAGCTCACTTCCAACAGTATGATGCTAGTATCAATGTTAATTCTATTCCAATAAAGATAAAAGGAGGATTATATGGTATACAGATAACTTCTGAAAATGCGAGTAGAAGTTATTATCATTTGATGGGGCCAGAAATGTCGGAAGGAAAAGATAAAATACTCATTGCCAATCCATACCTTTCAGATACTGGAGAAACTTGGATGCGATTAGTACATCACAATAGAGATGGAAAGAAAACAGTAGTTGCGCCACAAAAAGCAACAAATAACATTTGCGCCTTTGATGTTCCATTTATTCAAAACAAAAATTGTGAACCTGGCATCTTACAAATTCAAGTAACTAGTGGAGGTTTCCAACAAAACTTCCAGAGAAATATAGGCTATGGTAGTTTTTATGGAGGTCAGCAATTTTTAATTGGTACAGAATCTAAAGATTTTCTACCACTAGATCCAATTATATTGGCTTAGTAGTTATTCAAATTAATAGTTCAGATATAATTTGGATGAGTTTTGGATTTAGACGAGTTAAAAAACGGAGGCATAGGCATAGCCTTAGCTACGCCGAGTATTTTTAAGGAAGTATAAATTCAAAAATCGCCAAAGTATCCGACAGAATTAACTTGAATAACTGCTTAGTAACGACAAAAAAAAAGCACCCCTTTCGGAGTGCCTAAGTCTTTTAACCAAAACTCAATACATATTATATTTCAATATATGTGCCAAGTTTTAATATTTGTATTTTTTTAATAATTATTATCCTTCAACTAACTCTCGACCAGCTACCGTAAAAGCTTCTAAATCTCCCAATAACTCTTTAGCTTGGGCAGCAATTACATCTAGTTCAGCCACATTTTGTTCCAGTTTCTGACGAATACTTGAAGCTACTAACACCATATGAAAATCATTCCCTGCTTCCAGTACCTGTGTTACTTTATCGATACTTACAGAAGCTTCTTGGTAAGATTTATCCCATTTGATTCGTAGTTCTTTGTTTTTTGCCAACTCCTCATTCCTAAGAGATTCTTTGTTAATACTCCCACTTAATTCATCTAATTTTGCAAAGAAATCGGTAGAAGACGTTCCCACTCTTTCAAAATCACTTTTGAGATCGCTATATCTGCTTTGGATGGAAGTCCATTCTTTTTCAAAATCTTTAGAGACTTTAGGTAAATCTGGCGACTCTGCCGTTAATTCTTTTTGTGCATCTTCTAAACTAGTTACTAGTTTAGCGGATAGTTTTTGTCTGTTTTTCTCAAAGGAGTCGATGGAGGATTTTAATTTTTCTCCATGTTTTAAAGCATTCTTTGTGTTTTTCCACTTGCAGGCTGGAAAAAGTAATAATACTGCGACTATTAATAAAAGAGAATTTTTCATTATTATAATTGTTAGCTATGAAGTTGTTTAATATAAAAGGCTTTGTGAGGAAAATTCATTTAATTCGTTTCCAAAAGTAAACATATCTGACCTACAAAAAAAGTACCTTCCCTATGGAATGGTTCTTATGAAAGATATTTGCAATCTCAAAACTTAGACAAAATCTCAAATTCGAAAATGGAAGCATACTTGTTATCCTTAGGGCTTGTGGCCGTATTTCTAGGCGTAATTTTAGAAGGAGAATTCTTATTTCTAACAGGTGTGGTATTTGCCAAGACAGGTCATTTAGATTATACTGCCGTACTTTTTGCAGGTTACTTAGGTATTCTGACACATGATTGGTTATTCTTTATTCTAGGCAAAACACAAGGCAAAGCCTTCTTCGATCAACGACCTGAACTCAATAAGCGACTAGGAAAAATATTAACACCATTTCATAAAAACAACTGGATTTTTTTCTTGAGCTACCGCTTTCTTATAGGATTCCGTATGATCCTAATCATCCTGTTTGGAATTAGCGATGTATCTTTCAAAAAATTCTTCTTAGTCAGTTCCTTTGGAGGGATTTTGTGGGTTGCTTTTTATGGAGGGCTTGGATATTTCTCTACAGACTTTATAATCAATAATTTGGATTGGCTTAAGGAACATAAGCTAACCTTATTCTTTGGGGCAATTACAATTCTTCTTGTTTACATGCTTCCAAAATTACTTGCACGTCCGTTGGACGAGTAAATCCATTGTCATTTCCCCATGCATGATTTATATAATTAATCACATTGGTTACTTCGATATCCGTCAACTGAGGAATACCAGCCATAGGAGTTGTATAAGTTTGTCCATTAACGACCAAGGTGTCCTTGACTCCATATCTTATAATACAAGGTAATTGATCTGCGTAGTTTTTTAAAAAATCTGCTCCTGCTAATGGTGGTATATTGCCTATTAAGCCAGTACCATCTTCCATATGGCAATTAGCACAAAAGTTTTCATAGAGTATCTGTCCATGCACATAAGGATTGGACTGACAGCCTTGAAATAAATAGGCACTCATTCCAATTGTTACAAGAAATACGAGATATAGAAAATTGATTTTATTCATCATAATTTTTCCTGATCCATTTCCGCTAAAAGGGTCTCAATATCCCCTAAAAACTTAGTTACGGATTCTGCATCCGTTCCATCACAAAATGCTCTGAGGTGTTTGTTTTTGTCTACCAAAACAAGTCTTCCACTATGATTGTACCCCCCTGGCGCATCCGCATCTTCTAAAGCCACATTAAAATAATCTTCGGCAATATCTAAAATTTGTTCTTTATCACCTGTTACGAAATGCCACTTGTCAGAACTAACCCCCAAATCATTGGCATATTTTTTCAACCTTGGAATGGTGTCATACTTTGTATCAATGGAGTGAGAAAGTAATAACAACCGATCATCTGATTTAAACTTATCATGAATCCGTAGCATAGATTTAGTTAGCTTAGGACAGATGGTAGGGCAGGAAATAAAGAAATGATCGGACACATAAGCCTTGCCTGCAAATACCTCATTCGTTATTGTCATACTATCCTGATTGACAAAAGAGAAATCTCTGATTTCATGGTAGATTTTTTTCCCAGCTTCTTCATAGGTATTTCCTAATATGGGTAATTCTTCCTTTACTTCCTCTTTGCATGCAAATAAAAGCAATAGAACTGGAATGAGGTAGAATATGTTTTTCATACAAGTGTAATTTTAATTATTATTTCTTCAAAAAAGCTTGCCCAGCAGCAATACTTGAGTCCATCAACTCTTTGACCTTATTAATTCTAACTTCTTCTCCTTCAAGATATTTCATAATTTCCGTATGAGATTTAGAAGACTGCAGCTTGCCCAATTTTTGATAATTTTGCATCCAATCCATCATACTTTCATCGGCCTTGTCTAAATCAGCAATCATTTTTGTAATAGAGGCAATCTCTGTTTCCTCCAAAGTGCCTTTACTGCTCTGATAAGCTTTTAAAGCTTTGCGAACTTTATGGGTCGTACCCATCATAGGCATCACTACATCATGGTTTGCCATTACAGCATCCCATTTTTCGCCTTCTAGCTGCTGCTCTGAAGTTCCTCGCTCCCCTGCTCCACAAGCGGAGATTAATAAAGTAGTAAGAAACAGAATAAAAATATTTTTCATATCTGAATATAATTAAAATAGGTTCAAATTGATTATTTATTTTGAATGTCAAAAATATACCTAATAGGGCTTGTAAAGTATGCCTTTTGCTTTATTTGACAACAATATTACATCCATAATTCTTCATAATAATTAAAATATAAGTACAACTACCTTTCTTTGTAACATCCATGTTGTAGAATTATCTGAATTTTTCTTACTTTGTAGATTATTTTTGTTGTTTAAGGTTTGCAAAAGCTCAAACAACAAAAAGAAGTTGTTTAAACAACTTCAAAATTAAACTTTCACCTATTTAATAACATCGTAAGAAATTTAAGTATAATGGGCTTAGGAGATCGGTTAAAATCATGGTTTGTAATAGAAGACGATACCACTTCTAAGACTACAAAGACTCAAAAAACTAAAAGTACCTCAGAGAAAACAGCTTCCTCTACTAAAAGTTCCTCTAAAAAAACGGCAAATACCACAGAATCAGCAGGAGCGGCTGGACAAGTAACAGATAAATTTATGTCCATTTTGCTCGCAGCAATGGATAAGAATAATTTAGATGGCTTCGATTATCTAGAGTTCAAACAAGCTTTAAAGAACTTGGAGAATATGCCGATGGATGAAAAGACCAGATACCAGTCTGCTTTCGCTATGGCTAAAACAATGAAGGTAACGCCAGAGCATCTTGTAAAGACTGCTGACCATTACGTAGCGATACTACAACAAGAAGACCAAAAGTTTGGACAAGCATTAGCTGCTCAAAGATCTAAGCAAATTGGCGGTAGAGAACAGCAGATGGCAGATCTAGAGAAAGGGATCAAAGCCAAAGCAGAGCAAATTCAGCGGTTGACAAAAGAGATCGAAGCAGACCAAAAAACATTAGCTACCATAAAAGAGGAAATTTCAGGAGCAGTAGTCAAGGTAGAAACAACCAAGAATAACTTTGTCGCCTCTTTCAATTCTTTAGTAGCGCATATCCAGAAGGATATTGATAATATGAAAAAGTATTTGAAGTAAGTTTAGAAGCGAGAGCAGAGAACAGAGATCAGAGACCTATTACGTTAATCAAGCCAACGAAATCCTATTATTCGTTAGCGAAATATATCTCTACTCTCGCTTCTCTACTCTCTGCTCTATTTCGTAAACAGTAACCTTAATAATATTATTTAAAAATGGGAGAGTTTAAACCTAAATCATTTTGGCAACGGCCGGAAGGCGTCACAGGAGCAGTTTTCCTCGGTGCCCTAATACTAGGTGGTGGATATTTGTTATCAATGCTTCCTTTAGCAGCTATATTGTCCAGTACGGTATATCTTGCTGGAACCCTTATGGCTTTGGCTGCCGTTATTTTTATAGCATTAGATTCGAAAACTCGGACACTAGTGAGCTACATGTATAAAAGTGCCATGCGTGCAATAACTGGTCTGTTTGTACAAATAGACCCGATTGGAATATTAAAGTCTTATGTAGATGACTTGAAGAATAATTTGCGCCAAATGAATAAGCAGATTGGCAAATTGCGGGGTCAAATGCATAAGTTGAAAGAATTGATCGTCAATAATAGACGCCAGATTCAAGAAAATATTAGCCTCGCTGGTAGAGCTAAAACAGCGGGAAAGCAAGCAGAGGTCATCTTAAAAACTAGAAAAGCAGGTCGTTTAAAAGAATCCAACGCTAAATTGGAAGCCTTATACAAAAAAATGGAAGTACTATATAGAGTACTTACCAAAATGTATGAGAACTCCGAAATATTATTGGAGGATGTCAAAGATCAGGTGATGATCAAGGACCAAGAGCGAAAAGCAATACACGCCAGTCATTCTGCGATGAAATCTGCCATGAGTGTCATTAAAGGAGATAAAGATGCCAGATATATGTTTGATATGGCTCTTGAGGCAGTTGCGGATGATGTAAGTAAGAAAGTGGGAGAAATGGAGCGTTTCATGGATATGTCTTCTGAATTTATGAACTCTGTAGACTTACAAAATGGTGTATTTGAGGAGCAAGGCATGAAAATGCTTGAAAAATGGGAAAAAGAGGGCGCATCTCTATTATTAGGAGAAGAAAAAGACGATATAATAGTAGCAGCCAATAATGATGAAGAAGTATTGGATTTGAATGTTCCTGTCAAAACACCTGTGAGAGTGGAAGGACATAGAAATCAATATGATACTTTCTTCGAATAGCTACCGTCTATATAGATGTCAGATCGTTTCTCCGAAACTGTCAGACCAGCCCGATTGCCGGGCGGGTGTCAGAACGCTTTGCTCTCAAACGTATGATATTAACCATGCTAGCTTTTGACTTACTGGATGTTCGGCATCTGACTTCTAAAAAAACAACTTACTTATTTAATATTAACACAACATGGCAAAAAGACTTACGACCTTTTCTAAATTATTAATCACAATGCTCATTGTAGGAGCATTAGTATTTGGTGGAAACTGGTTTTTGAATAATACC
>CAKZUM010000134.1 GCA_937921525.1 uncultured Saprospiraceae bacterium | reverse complement strand
TAGCGAGTCGGTACTTCAAATTCTTTTTGATGATACAATTCTCTTGCCATTCCACTTAAAGAAATATCATCTAATTGATTGACTGCTAAGTACCAACCCCAATGATTAAAACTTGGAATGTTATCATGGTAGGGCAAGACTTGCAATCCAGCAGCAGTCATCGTTTTACCCGTACATATATAGGCGTGTTTGACATGTACTGGACTGCTTGCTTGAATACTGACTACCCCACCCTGTTTTAATAATAAGCGAACATTGTGAAAAAAGTATTTAGAATATAACTTACCCAAGGCTTCATTTCTTGGGTCTGGAAAGTCTATAATGATGACATCATATTGTTGCCCTGCTCTAACTGAATTTTCTACGAATGTGTAAGCATCCTTATGAATTAAAGCAACATCATTTTTGTATAAAGAAGAATCGTTTAATGCTAATAAATGTTCTTCCTTATTGGCCAGTTGTGTGATGGCTGGGTCTAATTCTACTAAAGACACTTGTCCAACATTTGGATATTTTTTGACTTCCCTTACGGCTAATCCATCCCCTCCACCTAAGATCAACACACTTAATAAATCTGTATTTTGTTGTTTTCTTTTTAGTGTATTTCTAAAGTGTACCGCTGGATGTACTAAATTTTCATGATACCGATCTTCATCCGCACTACAAAACTGTAAGCTGCCATTTAGAAAGAGCATTACATCTTTTGATTTAGGATGTTCCGTCATCACAATATGCTGAAAGCGGGTATCTTCCTTATGAATAATTTTACCCGTAAACAACTGTTGCTCGGCGGAAGCGATTATATTTTCGGAATTGTATAAGCCTAATCCTCCACCAATCACAGCCACTCCAAGCAAACCAAAAGTGGCAAAAGAAACCTGTACTTCTTGTTGTCGAGATAAATAGATATAGGTAACAATGGCCACTAACAAATTAAGCGACCCAACCATAAAGGAAGCATATTGTAAAGGCACGACCCCCACCATACATTTCACCCATAAGATAGTCCCTACTGCTACCCCAAATGCATCCAAACTCAAGGTCATCGTTATGTTACTTCTAAAACCAACAAACCGCTGATTAATCAATGCGATCAATGGTTGTTCAAAGCCTATTAAAAACCCTAAAGTAAAGGCGATAAAGTAAAAGACTAATTTAAAATGCACTAACATATAGGCATAGGCAGTCATTATAATGAGGGGAGAAAAACTACCTATTAAGGAGAGTAAAACCTCTATAGTAATAAAGGCATTCACCGCTTTAGTATCTGGAATAAATTGAGCAACCCATACGCCTACGCCTGTCGCCAGCAACATTAACCCAATCACAACGGGCCATTGTTCTGCCGGATTTCCTAGTATATTGGAACTGACTTGCGCTAATATATATTCATCCACGATACAAGCTAAACCACTTGAAAACAAACAAAAAGAGGAGAGTACTACTCCCCAATGCGGACGCTGTATGCTCATATTATTTAGAGAAGATTTTTACTTCAATTTCAACTTCAATCTCAAAATGAGACATTCCAATTTGTAGAGGCATACTACTCCTGACATGAGCAAAGAACAAACTTACTATACTGTCAACGGTGTAAAATTATTAGTTGGTTTGATTGTCAGGTAGTATACTTGCCCGCAGAGGTCAACATCACAATTTGAAGTTGAAGTTGAGATTGATGTTGAAGTTAACAATTTCATTATATTCTATCGATTCTAAAATCTCTTTATTTAAAATTTCTTTTACCATCCAGTAAAATCTGCGCATCCTCATTAATTACCCAATGACTATTTCCATTAATTGTTGGCGCTGCCAATTGATAACCATCTGAGGAATTTTTTATCGTCAAATCAAATTGATAATTAGGTATATCTACTGATACCTTACTCAATTCTTGGATACTCGTTGCATACTTTCTATGTTTCTTAAAATAGGCTGCTTGTTGATAGTGTAATTGCCAAAGGGCCCATTTAATGTGCTCTTCTGGATTTGTTGCAAAAGACACCTGCCCCTCTCCTACTCTCTTTTGGGTAAACTGTACATAGCCCCACATTTCTGGTTGATGTAAATCAATTTTACCATGTGGTGACCATACATCATATCGCTCTTGTTCTGGTCTTTTCTTATTAGGTTTCATTTGTTTCTGATAGGAATTTTCTTTTATCTTTAACAACCAATCAACTCTGGCTAAATTCATTCGCCATTGATCTCCATTCAGAGGTGGAGAATTAGTGGTACTTAACTCCTTCATAGCAGACCAAGGTATCGCTATTTCTACTGTCCAATCATCATCAATATCATGTGTTTGATTGAGTGTACCATTAAACGAAACTGCTGTTTGTAATCCTTGTAAATTCCATTTCGAGTTAGCCGCCGACTCTTTGCCAATCCGATAAGGTTTTGACAATAATAAATCCCATACTGCATTAAAGGCATTGACCTGTATTTCGCAATACTGGTGACCATCCCCATCTGGATCAATAAATATTTCAAAAGCATCATCTTGAAAAATGATAGCATCTCGATCTTTTAGTGTTGCCCATAAATGAGGCTCTTGCATCGTCACTCCTACATATAAATTGTCGGCATCCCACAATAATTTAGCATTCGTTTTAAAAGGGGGCATTAGTTTGTCTGCGCCTTCAATATTTACAAAATCATTGGTCGCTGATGCCAATTGCCAATCTGCTTCCTCTAACTGCCCATCAATATGAATCGTATGATTAGTGCGGTAACAAACATAGGTGGAAGGTTGGAATGGAACGGGATGCTGATGACTTACTTTTACAGCCGTTTCTTGATTATGTAGTGGCTTCGTATTATCACAAGCTACTAAAAAAAGTATTAGTAATAAAAAAAATGATTTTCCCATTATATTTGACTACAGAGTAGATTTAAGGAATGGTTCTTTTTCCTTTTGGCATCCCGTCCGCAAGCGGTTCACAAAAGATAAAGATTCCCCGAATCTTTCCCTTTTGCTCATGTTGAAAAGCCTCGTGATAGCTAGGCTATCCCTAGCAGCCCATCCGCAAGCGGTTCAGAAGTTTCACTTCTTCATGCCTTGTAGAAAGAAAAAATAACAGCGCACAAAAACGCAATTTATTAATTCATCATTCCTAAGACTTTACACGATCAGCCAATTCCTGAATTTTTTGAATAGTCT
>CAKZUM010000133.1 GCA_937921525.1 uncultured Saprospiraceae bacterium | reverse complement strand
AAAGTACGACTCAAAGGAGTTAAAGGAAGTTTCTTACAAGGAGATAAACCTGCCATTGATACTTTGGAAAGTTTAATACAGGTTCAAAATAGACAAATCACGCTTCAACAAGCAATGATTGACTATGAAAATCAAAGCCGTATTTTATCTAATTTTTTGTGGTATGAAAATGAATTACCTGTCGAAATAAGCGATTTGCTAAGGGCCCCATTATACGAGGAAATCCCTTTGTTAGACCATGTAGTAGATATTGAAAATATAATCAACAATCTGAATGAAAGCCACCCTACGCTACAAGAGTACCAACTCAAGTTAGAAGAATTAACAATTGATAGGCGATTAAAAAAGGAGCAACTAAAACCACAGGTAGACCTTGAATTAAATCTACTAGGAGATGGTTTTGATTTTGTCAACCAACCAAAAGATTTTGAAGCGAGCAGACTAAATTCCTTATTGACGGAAAATTATAAAGCTGGCGTTTATGTCAGTATGCCGATTTTCAATAGAAAAGCTAGAGCAGATTTAGAATTAGTAGATTTGAAATTAGTAGACACTAACTATAAATTTAGACAGAAGAGACAGGAACTCAAAAATAAGATTGAAAATTATCAATCCATTTTGCTCAACTCTAAGCAACAAATAGCGATTAACCAGTCTGTTGTTACCAATTATCAAAGTCTGCTCATTGCAGAAAATGAAAAGTTCCGTTTTGGAGAAAGCTCTATTTTTCTATTAAATAGCAGAGAACAAAAATTGGTGAGTGCTCAGCTAAAGTTAATAAAATTAATAACGGTCTATCGGAAGAATAGATTGGCTCTAATTTGGTCAACAGGGCAACTCCAATAAGATACTAGAAGTATACTTTATATCCACTTCGATTGAACAATACAAAAAGTCATTCGTTGTGATAGTAAAGCTATAAATTTATATAGCAATACGAGTAAATTACTACTCTTTAAAAATCTTTAGCAAAAACTATTGAAAATGAAAAAACCATCTTATATTCCTGTTCTTATTTTTATTACAGCTATTATTCTGGTTGGTCTCTCTGATTTAGTAGAAAGTTTTTCCTTACACGTGATGCTGGGAGCTACTGGAAAAATTTTTCTTATTGTGGGAACAGTCGGTATTTGGACGCTCACACTTCTTCCACTTATGAGCAAAAACAAAAAAAAATAGTTCAAGTAATATTTTAATATGTTCTTAAATTCAGGAATTCAATCTGATGATATATTTCAAAACAATATACTCTTTTTTTCAAGATGAAGAATATCGTCAACTATTGTTAACCACACTTGCCATTCTGGGCCTTGGAACTGTAGTTTATAGGTATCTGGAAGGATGGAATTGGATAGATGCATTGTATTTTTCTGTAATTACACTTACGACTGTAGGCTACGGAGATTTTTCTCCTGCGACAGATGCAGGGAAATTATTCACCATATTCTACATACTGATTGGCATAGGAATCATCCTTAGCTTTGTAGATACTGTTTATAATCATTATAAAGATTTGAAAACTAAAGATTGAAGGCTCTACTGAAAAAAGGGTACTTTGAGACAAGGTATCGGAAACTTGTTATTTATTAATGGCAATGCACTAGAGGCTAATGATTATAACTTTTGCTAAAGTGAGGTGTCCGACACCTTTTTGCAGTAGAACCATTGAATCTAACTAAATAAACTAAATGCAATTCTATTCCAGAAAATTGATAAAACCAGGAGATCTTAACGCTAATAATACCTTATTCGGAGGGCAACTATTAAAATGGATTGACGAAGAAGCTGGTATCTACGCTATGTCAAAATTGGATAGCATTCGAGTTGTTACAAAATATATGTCAGAAATAAATTTTGTAAGTTCTGCTAAACAAGCAGATGTAGTGGAAATTGGTTTAGCCTTTCAATGTCTCGGAAATAGCTCTATTACCTTTCGCTGCGTGGTACGAAATATATTTACAAAAAAAACAATAATCTCTATAGACAAAATTGTCTTCGTAAAAGTTGGGAAAGACGGAAAAGCTGTCCCACATGGAAAAACGGTTGAAGAGATTACTTCCCTTAAGGCAGATCATCAAGCCTATGATTTTCAGTAAATAATAGACTTGTTCGTAAATAATAATTTATTATATGAAAAAAATATTATTCATCCTATGTCTGTCTACATTAATAAGTTGCTTAGAGGATAAACCTAATGTCAACACAGAAGGAGAAGATATTCTAGAGACGTACCAAGTCTACTTGAAAGATGTCAATCTAAATTTTAGAGACTCCATCTATGTTCCCATCTATTCAGACATTTACAGTTTCAATAGACAAAGTAAACTTTTACTGACGGCTACGCTTAGTGTCAGGAATACTAGTATCCGAGATTCCATCTTCATAGATGATATCGATTATTATGATTCCAAGGGCAAATTGGTTAGACAATACATTGATAAAACAATATTGTTAGAACCCTTGCAAACTATTGATTATGTTATTGACCATGAAGATCAAATGGGGGGTACTGGTGCTAATTTTATTGTAAATTGGGGTTGCAACAATCCTACCGTAAAACCCATTTTTCAGGGTATTATGATTTCAACTAAAGGACAACACGGAATTTCTTTTGTAACAGAAGGGGTATCAATAAGTCAAAGATAGTAGTACGTTAAATAGATAAACATGCGAAGATGGATTCAACACTTAAAACCTCTACAGCTATTAATCTATGGCTATTTGTTATTATTGATAATTGGATTTCTTTTACTCTGCTTACCCATTTTTCATCAAGGATCAATTAACCCAATTGACAATTTATTTGTAGCCGCATCTGCCTTGTCAACCACAGGCCTTAGCACTCACTCTATAGCGGACCAATATAATTTTTCTGGGCAAATATTTATTTTAATACTCACTCAAATTGGTGGTTTGGGCTACATGTCTATTGGCTCTTTTCTCATCTTGATGCAGAACAAATCCTTATCTTTACTTGGTTCGGAAATGGTGAAATATGATTTCAGTTTAAATGAAAGTTATAATATTTTCATGTTTATTAGAAATCTTATTTTGTTCACTATCACTATCGAGATTGTAGGAGCTATTTTTCTATCGCTTATCTTTTATCAGGCAGGACATCAACAATATATATGGCTAGGAATTTTTCATAGTATTTCTGCGTTCTGCACAGCAGGATTCAGTCTATTTCCGAATAGTTTTGAACAGTTTTACGACAATTTTTACCTTAATGGTGTTTTAGGTTTCCTATCAATGACAGGAGCTTTAGGCTTTATTGTTATTACGGATTTCTATCAAATGGCCATAGGCCAAAAAGAAAAAATATCCTTCACTAGTAAAGTAATTTTACATTTCACCTTTTTTGTGCTGCTTTGGTCTACGGTTATTCTATTCTTAAGTGATAGTAATATCGCATCGTATAAACCTGAAGAACGTCTGTATTTAGCTTTTTTCCAGAGTATGTCTTCTTTTACTACCGTTGGATTCAATACCTATCCAATTGCAGACATAGAAGATGCGCCTCTATTTTTCATGCTTATTTTAATGTTTATTGGTGCCTCTCCATCAGGTACGGGTGGAGGTATGAAATCTACTACTATCACGGCATTATATGCACAATTAAAAACCACTTTCAACAAAAAAAAGGAAGTAGTGTATATGAAAAGAAAGATACCTGAGAATAAATTAAAGATGGCGACTAGCAAATTTTTCTTTTACATCATAGTTATCTGCATATGTACTTTTCTTCTTTTGCTTCTGGAAGATCTAAATATTTTTGACTTACTATTTGAAGCCGTATCCGCTATTGGTACAGTGGGATTATCAACTGGCATCACATCAGAATTGTCAAATTTAGGGAAGCTCATCATTGTAGTTTTAATGTTTCTTGGTCGAGTTGGACCACTTTCATTTGGTCTAGTTTTATTCAGCCCCGAAGAAGAAGAGCAGATTGTTGAAGAAGATATTGCCCTTTAATTTTTTGGGATTTAAAGAGTAGTAGGATTTTGATGGTATATCATAAGTTGGTCACTCGCCCGACTACGGCAGCGGGCTGGTCTGAACGAGAATATTTTTTTCTCAGTTTTTCCCTGCCTGCCTTGGCAGGCAGGGAAAAAAATCCTTGTATAGCCTAGATGAAGGCAAAAGATTCTGTCCTAAATATTATTCCTTACTTAATTTCAACAGAAAAAATATTATCTACTGTACGAAAATAATAGTTATTATACCAAGCCGATCCACCCTCAAAACCATTTTCAGGATCAATTGAACCCGCCTGTACGAATGCTCCTGCGTCAGGATCTTTTTGTACATACCACGTATATGTTTCCCCTTCCTCTACTGGAAAAGGGGTATTTAAAGTAATCGTGGAAACAAGACCCTCTCCTTCAACAGAAGCACTTTGTGAATAATCGGCATAAGTCTGAGATTCGCCCTCAATCACGCCATCCGCAATACCGTTTTCGAGAAAAAGCATGGCATTAGGTTGAGCAGCAGATTCCTCTGTAACTTTGAAACTAATCGCTGTAATCATACCACTTTTGCAAGCTACAAAAGTAGATCCTCCAAAATCATATACAGACGGTAGATTGGTATAGTTATTTTCTTTTAACTTGTCTGCTTTAATAGAACAAGTTTGAGCATACACACCAAAACTAAAGGTGAGTAATAAACAAGCTAAAACAGCTTTTCTTACCGTATGCAAACAGTAGTTTTGTGTTGTTAAATAATTCATGTTATTGTTATTAAATTTAAATAAAATTAGTTTTTAACTAGTCCCCTAATTATTAGGGTAGACTAATTTAATTAATTATTAAGAGTGTCAGCCTACTCTAGTAAATTGAGCAGCTGTTTAAATTAAAATGTACTAAGTAAGTTTTACGAAAGAGGAAAGCAATCTATTAGTCTAAAGCTACGAAGTAGTTTTACGAACTACTTCTCAAATTAGTATAGACGAATAAAGTAAGAAAAGTCTCTATAAACGAAGGAAAATACAAATACAAGGGGATAAATAGCGTTATTTTCAACTAACTATGAACCTACCTCATTAATTGCTGTTTATGAAAGGAAGGCCATTGTATTTGAATAAGAACCTAAAGATACGCTTATTTTAGCACTAAAAAGCGACTATTTTATATGAGCGCTGATTTATCTCCCGTTTACTCAATTTATAGTAGGCTTGTTCGATGCTAGCTAACTGAACAAGTCTATTGACTAACTTGAGTTTTTTAATCCAATCTACGACCAATACAATATGGAAAACCTACTTTACTTTGAAACACATGTACAAGCAGATAATACGCAATGGATTCTCTTAGTGCATGGAGCAGGTGGAAGTATTAAAACATGGAAACGGCAAGTTGACCAATTGGGAGCAGACTACAATCTTCTAATTATTGATTTGCCAGGTCATGGAAAAAGTGCTAAACTATGCGAAGATATTCCTGTGTACTCTTTTGAATTTGTAGCAGAAAAAATCTGGGCAGTAGTCGATCATTTAAATATTCCCTCTATCCATTTAGTGGGGATTTCTTTAGGTACTATTATTTGTCTACAGATGCGTGTATTGAAACCTCACAAGGTACTTTCTGTAATCATGCCGGGTGCGATAGTGCAGTTAAATTTTAAATTAAGGACACTTGCCAATATGAGTCTGGCATTAGCTAAGATAATTGGTTATCCAAATTTTTATAAGCTAAGTGCCTATATCATGATGCCAAGAGGCAATCATAAGAAATCTAGAGATGTATTTGTTCAAGAGTCTAAGGCACTGACTATGGAGGAATTTAAAAAATGGACGGATCTCTATTATCATTTAAATGACACACTTAAAGTGCTATTTTATAAAACTTCTACTCTACCGCATATCCTAATCATGGGCAATCAAGATCATTTATTTTTAAACCCTGCACAAGCTTACGCGGAACGACATGATAATGCTAGTATTTCTATTGTTAAAAATTGTGGTCATGTAGTTAGCATTGAAAAAGCTGCTCAGTTTAATACGATTTGTTTGGCTTTTTTAAATCATTTAAAAACAGAACCTAACAAGGATGTATCTCTTTTATGTTAGAGATTAATACTCCCTTAATCAGATTCAGCCTCTGAACCAACATCTCTATTGAGTAATCCTCTAAAAGCATCATACACGGTATCGCCTTCGTATAGCACTTTATAAACAGAGTTGGCAATAGGCATTTCAACGCCGTATTCTTCTGCTAACTCAATTACTACTTTTGCTGTTTTCACGCCTTCTGCCACCTCTGCCATTTCTCCTAATATATCCTCAATCTTTCGACCTTTGCCCAAATTAAATCCAACATAGCGGTTTCGACTTTTAGTACTAGAACAAGTAGCCACTAAATCGCCCATACCCGTTAGCCCTGCAAAGGTAGTGGGTTGCCCACCCATTGCAATTCCCAATCTAGTTAACTCTGCCAGTCCTCTTGTGATAATCATGGCTCTGGTATTATCGCCCGCATTTGCGCCATCTCCCATCCCTGTTGCGATAGCAATAATATTTTTTAATGCCCCGCCCAATTCACAGCCCACCACATCTTCATTTGTATATACTCTGAATAATCCTGTTCTAAATACCTTTTGTAATCTTGCCGCAATCGTATCATCCACCATAGCGATAACACTTGCTGCTGCCTTTCCCGCCGAGATTTCTTTCGCCAAATTAGGGCCTGTTAATACACCTGCAGGATGCCCTTCCATTTCTTCTTCTATGATTTCGGTCATCCTCATTTTGGTCCCTGTTTCTAGTCCCTTCGCCAAACTAATAATAGGAACCCAAGGTCGTATATGAGGTCGAGCATCTTTTAAAACTTGCCGAAAGTGTTGAGCAGGAATACCCATGATGACCACATCTGCATCTTGGACTGTTTCTGAAATAGTCAAACAGGCTTTCAAAGAATGGGGAAGATTAGCGCCGGGTAAATAGCGCTCATTCCTATGATTGATATTAATATCATCAACCGTGTCTTGCCTTCTTGCCCATATTTTGGTAGGACAATTTTGTGCTGCTAGAGCTGCTACTGTTGTACCCCACGATCCGCCTCCTAATAAGCCTACTTTTAATTTCATGGTATTTGATTTTATAATGAAGCTGTCAACGTTTTACTAGTTGTAATTTACATTATCTGACGCTTGATCTCGTCCATAACTAAGACATTTCAGAATATTGAGATTATTCATATATCGCTCCCCATGGGCAGAGGTGATTCATTCTGGAAATCATAGATCATAAAACTGCTAAGGAATGGTTCATTAATAAATGTCGTTTTTATGCGCCGTTATTTTTTCTTTATGCAAGGCGAAAAACGTAGGCGATGCCTAGCATCGACGAGGCTTTTCAACATGAGCAAAAGGGAAAGATTCGGGGAATCTTTATC
>CAKZUM010000132.1 GCA_937921525.1 uncultured Saprospiraceae bacterium | reverse complement strand
GGAAATCTAATAAAAAATCCTAGTCATCAGTGAAATTTACTGATGACTAGGAAACGATGCTATAAATTAGCAACAGGAGAGCGTTCTGCTCTAAAATGCCACACAATAGCTTTACAAAATGCTCTTAAATGAGCCTTTTGCCCATTTATAATATATTTTACCACACTCTTGGGAATGGTGAACAAGAAAAGGAACAGGGCAAAGAGGATAAACTCCACTTTGCGCCTGTTCGTCGCCATAAACAAGATACGATTCCGAGTTAAATAGTACGTCTTCATAGGGTTTAATTTGCCTACCGAGACGGACTCTTTGTGATACACTTTGGCTTGGGGTTCCATAATGATGGAGTAACCAGCTTTTCTAATTCTTTCGCTCCAATCTAATTCTTCATAGTACAAAAAATAGTCTTCTGACATAGGTCCTACTTCGTCAATGACCGTTCTCGGAACAATCATAGCTGCCCCATGGGCGTAAAAAGTGGGCTTTGACTGACGGTATTGTCTTTGGTCGATTTCCCTTTCACCTAGAATTTTATTCCTCCCGGTGAAAGGATGTACATTGGTAGCACCTGCATATTGAATAATGTCGGTAGTCGCATTGTCTTCAGGATAGTAGCAAATTAATGGACATACTATTCCTGCTTTAGGATACTGCTTGAATGTCCCCAATAAAGTGGACAACGATCCTTTTGTCAATACTGCATCATTATTAATAAAAAATAGGTACGCTCCTGTGCACGCTTCTAAACCAATATTATTACCGCCAGCAAAGCCCCTGTTTACACCACTTACAATTACTTTTACATCTGGATATAACCTATTGATAGTTTCTTTAGGATTAAATCTAGATTTATTATCTACCACTACGATTTCAAAGGAAACCGTAGCATATTTATATATGGATTCAATCAACTCCAGCGTAAGCTCCATTTGGTTATAATTTACCGTAATGAAGGACACCAATTTATCTGATTTCATTTCTTATTAATAAGTGGGCGGTAGTTATTTAATAATTAAACTACAAAGGGGATACTCTTTTGTAAATCACCTTTAATCTCGTTGCCACATAGCTGGGATGGTTCTAAAAAGAATCTTTAGGTCTGTAAATAAAGACACTCCATTGGCATACTCTATATCAAGTCCTACTCTATCTTCTGCACTTAGATTATCTTTCCCTCGTTTGTCAACTTGCCACAATCCTGTGATTCCTGCTGGTGCTAAGAAGCGTTGTGCCCATTCATCTTTTGTCAATTGCTCCGCCTCATAAAGTGGTAAAGGTCGATTACCGATAATAGACATTTCCCCTCTAAATACATTTATTAACTGAGGTAGCTCATCTATACTAGTTTTTCTGATAATTCTTCCAATTCTTGTCACTCGAGGATCATTCTTTATTTTATAGAAAGTATTTTTCTTTGTATCTTTTTTATCATCATTTCCTTGCCCCTCGTAAGAATTAAGGTGCGCTAGCTTCTCTAATTCTTTATCAGCGTTGACCCTCATAGAACGAAACTTCATAAAAGGAAAGTCATGATACCCAGTACCAATTCTTTTTGCTGAGTAAAATACAGGCCCTCTAGATTCTAATTTTATCAATAGCATAATCAATAAAAATAGTGGCGATAAAGCAAGTAAGGCAATGCCGGAAACTACTATATCGAAGAGACGCTTAGATAAAGGCATTTCATATTCCTTCAATTCATCTGCTTGTGGTACTTGTTGTTGTAATTGCTTCAATTCGGTTAAAAATTGAATTCTCTTCGCAATCACGTTCCAATCAAGATCTCCAAAAAAGCAATCATCTAATCCAGCTGAAATCAATACCCCAGTATCATTTAGCTGATTATCTGAAATTCCAATTACAGGAATATTAAATAAGTCTTTGTGTTGTTTTAGATTATTCAATTCCGTACTAAAATGTTCGATCTTGAAGGTATCTAAATCTACAATAATAGACTTAGGTAATGTACTTCTGTTTTCAAGAACTCTAGTCAAATTCTTAAAATAAGGTGGTGTAAGAAATAAGTATCCGGTTGGCATCATCGAGGGTGCGGATAATTTACCTGTTCTAACACTACTGTCTGCGAAAGTAGTCGTAATACTCATAGTTAGTTTGTCTTTCCTAAATAGTTAGGTTAATAGAATAATAATACTTCTTTGGGAGATTATCTTTTGTTAGATATTGCGTTTCGGGGGTAGGTTTACGCTTCTGATAAGGTCAATTGTATTTGATCATTCAACTTTCTCGGATCGAATGGTTTTTCAAAACAACCGTTTGCCTCTATATCTTCAAATTCTTCTATTGGTTTGCTACCTGAGATAACAATGACTGGAATGTCTTTAAAAAAGCTACTAGTCTTAAGCCCTTCTAAAAATCGTTCGCCGCCCATTACAGGCATGTCCCAGTCCAATAATATTATATCAGGCAAGATGCCGTCATTTAATTGACGCATAGCATCCAAGCCGTTTCTGGTAGGAAAAACAGTGTATCGTTTTCCAAAATAATGATTCATTAAGCGCAACAAGCAATCGTTGTCTTCAATAATCAGTACTTTTTTAATCTTGTTCATAGCAATCCCTGGTTACTATATCAATATAGATGACCACCAATATGTGACTAAAATTGGGGGGAAGCCTTATCAGCAGTAATACTAGGGGGGTAGTATTGACAATAAATGGTTAATGAAAGAAAACACTTCGTAGAATAACGTTAAAGGGGGGAGAAATTCTATGATCGGGAGGTGTAATCTTACCTTTTTAAAAGTAAGTGGTGTTAAATACAATTCAAATTTAAGGGAAATAATTCATTTTTGAAAGAAAATTGTCATAGAAAATTGGGTTATAATTAGTATTTGAATAAAAAGTAATGTTTAAAGGATTATTTTTCAAAGTACTACAAACCAATATACTAAAACACATTTTTAAATAAAAATTTATCTTGTCACAAATTTTATACTTTGGGTCATAACATTGGTTTCTACAGGTGGTTTTATTTTCAAAATCATTTGTGACATAGTAAATATCACTACTAGTATATTCTTTTAGTAAGAAGCCTACTGACTAGCTTGATTATACTATCGACAGGATAGATTACCGATTTTGGAATTGTCTAAAATTTGCTGGACAATGGGAAATTGTCCAGCAAAACGGACACTTCTTGTCCAGCAATTTCCCATTGCCGGACAAATTCATTTTCGGTAATTTATCCTGTCAGCAGTATATATTGTATCACACTACTGGACATTGTTTAGAATAGAGAGCAGACCAGCCCGACTGCCGTCAGGCGGGCGGGGAAGAAAGAGTAGAGACGTATTTCGATCAGAGAACGACGAAATTTCGTCCTTTTTTAAACGTAATCTGTCTCTATTCTCTACTCTCGCTTCTCTGTTCTTTGAAATGTCCAGTAGTATGATATTGTATTAATAGGGCGGCTGTACCTAAAATTTAGCCTTGAGAATAGGCTTGCCCTAGTAAAAAAGGAAATATATTTGAGTCAAAATTTAATATACTATGGTCCACATCATTGATTTACATTTTCAAAATACCCCAAACTCTATTGCCGCTTTTCTAATAGAATCCAGCGAAGGACCAATTTTGATAGAAACAGGCCCGCACTCTACCCTACCTGCATTGGAGGCTGGTTTGGCAAAACTGGGCTATACAATGGCAGATATTCGACATGTCTTTCTAACGCATATCCATTTTGATCATGCTGGAGCTGCATGGGCTTTTGCGGAAAAGGGTGCTTCTGTTTATTTACATCCATTCGGAGAGAAACATATGGCGGACCCAACTAAGCTTTATAATTCGGCAAAATTGATCTATAAGGATATGATGGAAGTTTTGTGGGGGCAACTAAAGCCAATACCTCCAACCTTATTAAAGACAGCTGTCCATGGAGAAAAATTTGTCATTGGAGACACTTCGCTGATTGCATGGCATACGCCCGGACATGCTAGACATCATATTGCTTGGCAAGTTGGAAAGCATTTAATAGCAGGAGACGTCGCTGGTTGTAAGATTGGTACAGGTAGTATTGTAGCCCCTTGTCCCCCGCCAGATATTAATATAGAACATTGGAATAGCTCTATAGATCTTTTGGAGACTTTAGATTTAGACGCTATATATTTAACACACTTTGGGAAGGTGACGGATATTCAAGCTCACTTCAAATTCCTACGTTATATCTTACAAGATTGGGCAGATTGGATACGCCCACATTATGAGAATGGAACTGATCCAGATAAAATCACTCCTGATTTTGTAGCCTATGTCCGACAACAACTTATAGATAATGGAACCCCTATGGAAGAATTGGATGCTTATGAAAAAGCAAATCCTTCTTATATGAGCGTCAGAGGATTGTTACG
>CAKZUM010000131.1 GCA_937921525.1 uncultured Saprospiraceae bacterium | reverse complement strand
TTAATTGCATTATTTTTAGCGAAAATAGCTTCACTCAAATTTGGATAACCAGTCAACAACATAATCGTCCAAGGTGCTTTGACTTGTTCTTCTATAGTACCTAAACCGTTGACTTTTGCAGGGTTAAAGAACTTAGGATTTCTATAGGAAGCTAATCTAACTTTATAGATTCCTCCTGCTGCTGTACTTGCTGTTGTAGCTGGTGCGCTTGTATTCGTACTAGTATTCACAGCAGTTCCAACATTCGTTCCATTCAATACAATACCTTCTCCTAGTCCATCTTTCAATTCTGTGGTAATAAACGCATCCCGATAGCCTTTTGACTTGATACTTGCGACTGCTGCTGCTGCCTCTGCTCTAGTAGCAAAAACACCTACCCTTACTTTTGTTGTATTACCTTCATAGCGATTGTACACATTTCCATGAGAGCCTAGGTTTCTAAACTTATTAAAGTCAGCTTTATCAGAAGATTTAAATGCCGCTACTTGAACAGAATATCCAGCCATACCTGTTTCTGTTGAAACAATGCTACTACCTCCCTTACTAGTTTCTACGGTGCCAGTGGATGGTACATTCGTTGCTACACCACTACCTCCCACATATTGCATGGATGTTCCACCTAATAAATTGGTATCTACTATATTTCCTATTGTTACTGATTTTGTAGCTCCTTTAAAGCCTGCCAGAGAGTAGGTAATCAAATAAGTAGAATTAGGCCGTAAGGTCAGATTATATTCGCCTGTAACTGCTGTCGATGTTTCTAGTATTGAACCTGTAGATTGATTGACTGCTTTAATATAAACTCCCTCAATACCGCTATTATTTGCAGGATCAAAGACTCTTCCTAAAATTAGATTATTATTAGTTGCTGGTGGATTTGTTACAGGAGGATAGTTGTTGTTATTGTTATTGTTGACAACTGGTGGAATACCTGTTCCACTTCTCAATAGTACTTGTTGACTTTGTACTCCTTGTAGGCTATTGCCAGAAATCTGTAAGGCTCCAGTAATATATCCATTCTGACGGATGTAAACTTCACAATTAAGTCCTGCTGGAATATTTAAAGTCACTCTACCTCTGTTATCGGTATAGTACCTCTGCAAATTACACGGTGTCATGTCAACCTCTGCATTGGCAATTGGACGCATACTATACTCATCCAATACGATAATGGGTAAGGATCTTGCAACAGTTGGGTAAGGATTATAGTTACTGCTGTTGTTTTGACCACCGCCGTAATTACCGCCATTGTTTTGACCGCCTCCATAATTGCCACCATTGTTCTGACCGCCATTATTCTGACCACCGCCATAGTTGCCACCATTATTTTGACCGTCACCGTAGTTACCACCACTATTACCAGCGTAGTTGGCATTTTTAGTTACTTTATAAATATCTTCTTTTCCCTTTCCCCCATCTCTGTTAGATACTAAATAACCGATATTTCGACCATTATCGAAAATAAATCCGTAGTCATCTTTAGGAGAATTGATCTGAGTATCTAAATTATATACTCTATCCCAATAAGTGCCATTAGAACCAGCTCGAAATACATCGAAGCCACCCATTCCTTGATGCCAGTCAGATGCAAAAAACAAATCTACTCCATTATAAAATGGTGTAATCTCGTTGCCTTTCGTATTAACAGTTGGGCCTAGATTTTCTGGTGTAGTCCAAGTATCACCAGAACGATGAGATACGAATAAATCGAAACCTCCAAACCCGTCTGGTCTATCAGAAGCAAAATATAGTGAATTGCCATCTGGAGAAAAAGAAGGATAACCTGTTGAAAAACTAGTGCCATTGAATGGAAAAAACACCTCTCTTTGCCACTCTCCGTTAGGTAGTACCTCTGCAATAAAGATGTTTAAATTCAATCCTGCTTCAGGAATCTGACGAACTCCATCAATAAAATTATTTTTTGTTATAGCTACCCATTTTCCATCAGGGGAATAAGATATTGGCCCTTCGTTGAATCCCTTAAATCTTTGGTGAAATAATTGTGGATTTCCTAAATTACCATTGAAATCAATATTAGCGATAAATAACTGATTGAGATCATCCCTTTGCTTATCTTTTGCACTATAATCAATCCTAGAGGAGCTATATACTACCCCATCCCCAAAGAAAGCGGGTCCAAAATCGGCAGCATCGCTACTCACATATTCTTGAACAATTTCATAAGTGGAAGGAGCATTCTGTTTTTCAATAGCAATTGTACAACTTTCGGCAAAGTGCATTCCAACATCTGGGTTTTTCTCCGCATAATTGAGAAATAGTTTTCTAGCCCCTTTATAATCCCCCATTTCCTTTAATAAAAGAGCATGTTGGAATTGGAAGTCTGGATAATCTTTTCCAGCAAAGCCTATCTCTTTATACCAGCGAAGAGCTTCTTTTTGTCGACCAAGAAATCGAAGGCTACTCGCCAATCTTCCTTTGGCTATAATATTATTTCTATCTGTTTTTATGTAGCGTTGGTAGGTGGTAATCGCTTCTTTAAAATTATGAAGCTCATACTGTTTGTTCGCTTTCTCTAAAAGTCCTTTTTGGCTAAATCCCGTAATTGGAATTAAAAATAAACCAATTAGTACCCCGTAAATGATTTGAGGTAATCTCATAGTATTGCTGTCTGAATTGTGAATAATATACTGGAAGGTTTTCTCCTCCTCTGGTTATTATAAATAATACATTACTGGACATTTTGAAGAGCAGAGAACCGAGAGCAGAGAATAGAGACAGATTTCGTTTAAAAAACAACGAAATTTCATCGTTCTCTGACGAAATACGTCTCTATTCTCTGCTCTCTGCTCTAAACAATATCCAGTAGTGTGTATAAATAACATTATAACAAGCTAATTGTTTGACTGTTACTTACTTAACGTAAAGAAGGGCTATCTAATTTTAAGATAACCTAATTTAATTAAACACTGGTATTACATGACTAGTAAAATTAGCCAACCCAAAGTGCTATGAATAAATCCAATATTGGTAAAAGTTGTCTCAAACTCAGATTGAAAAAGGAAAGGCAGAATCAACAGGCTAAAAATAGGAGTTTATTACCTCAAATGAAAGTTTGTTTCCAAAAAATAGCGATTTTTACCCCATGAAGAGCGTATTTTTCGATCAAATAGGAAGAAATCTTAATGTTAACGAAACACCGAGGCGAATTATCAGTTTGGTTCCCTCCATTACGGAATTGTTAGTTGACATAGGATTAAAAGCGCAAATAGTCGGTAGAACCAAGTTTTGTGTATACCCAAAAGAGGCATTAAAAGCGATACCAATTATAGGTGGGACAAAAACGATACACCTCGATCGAATCAAGCAATTATACCCTGACCTAATCATAGCTAATAAAGAAGAAAACCAAAAAGACCAAATAGAAGCACTTGCGGAAAAATACCCTGTTTGGATTAGTGATGTTCCTAATTTTGATGCTGCCTTAGATATGATCGCTGGTTTAGGCAAAGTCCTACGTCAAGAAACTGCCTGCCATCAAATAATTCAACAATCCAAAGCACTTCAGTCATCTTTGTTCCCTTTAAATCGACAAAGAGCGGCTTATCTAATTTGGAGAAACCCCTATATGACGATTGGTAAGGATACCTATATACATGACTTGTTGAGCGTAACTGGTTTTGAAAATGTTTTTGGGGAGCAAACCCGCTACCCTACTATTACAATAGAAGAATTGAAGGCAGCACATCCTGATATTATTCTTTTATCTTCCGAACCTTTTCCCTTTAAAGAAAAACATATCCAAGAGTTAGCCGAGCATTTTCCCGATATTCCGATCCAATTGGTAGATGGAGAGGTATTTTCTTGGTATGGTACTCGGTTTATTAAAAAAATTGAGTATCTGAGGGGACTTTCAAAATCATAAATGCCTGCCTTACAAGGAACGCTATGGCATATATACTATCAACAGGATAGATTACCGATTTTGGGATTGCCTAAAATTTGCTGGACAATGGGAAATTGTCCAGCAAAACGGACACTTCTTGTCCAGCAATTTCCCATTGCTGGACAAGTTCATTTTCGGTAATTTATCCTGTCAGCAGTATACCTATACAGCATTGTTGCCAATGAAAAAATTGAACGCTGAGACGCAGAGTTACAGAGATTTTTTGACAAGTTTATCTACACCACAGAAGTAGTTGACAATTTTACCACATAGATACATAGGTCACATAGCGTGACATGAACCTATGTGATCTATGTACCTATGTGGTAAAAACAACCCTAGCTATGTCATTTTATTTTTCCAACTACTTCACTCCTAAATTTGTGGTATAACCATTATCAACTACGTTGATAAACTTGTCGATTTTTTCGCAGAAAAATCAAAAACTCTGCGTCTCAGCGTTCAAAAAAGGACATTGGCGATAGCCAATGTTGTAAGAGATTACCCAAAAAAACATATTTAGTTTAGAATGAATCCTATTAAAGAAAACATTACATGAGTAAAAGAATAGATTATCTAATAGTAGGGCAAGGCATCGCAGGCACTCTTCTAGCTTGGTTCTTAGAGAAAGCAGGTCAATCCTTTATGATCATTGACAATGATTTTGCAGATTCTTCGACCAATATAGCCGCTGGGATTATTAACCCAATTACAGGTAGGCGTTTTGTAAAAAGTTGGATGATCGGAGACTTACTTCCTTTTGCGAAAAAGACTTATGAAGAAATACAAGATTATTTGGAATTGCCAGTTTATAAAGAAATGGAAATCATCCGTTACTTCCAATCAAATGTAGAAGGTAATAACTGGATTACTAAAACCTCTTATGAAGAGTACGAACAATATCTGAGTAGCAAAAAATTAGAACAAGATTTAAGCACCATCATCAATAATTCTGGAGGATACGGAATCGTCCATGGTGCCAAAGTAGATCTTAGAATATTGATTAAGTATTATCAATTGCATTATCAATCCAAAGGGCAACTCCAAATTGACACCTTTGACCATTCCGCCCTTCAAGTAGACGAGGACAAAGTCATTTATAAATCCATAGAAGCTAAAAAGGTAATCTTCTGCGAAGGCTATTCTGCCTGTCGCAATCCTTGGTTCAAACACTTACCCTATGAATCTGCAAAAGGAGAAGTGTTGTTAATTAAAATCCCCAATTTCAAAACACCTTACATCATTAAAAAGAATCAGTTCTTAGTACCAGTCGGAGAGGATGTCTATTGGTTTGGCTCTAATTATGAATGGGAAGATTTGACGAATACCCCTACCCCATCTGGTCGGGCTTATTTAGAGGAACGATTGGCCGATATACTAAAAGTGGATTATGAAGTATTGGATCACATGGCGGCTGTTCGGCCTGTGCTGAAGGATCGCCGCCCTGCTTTGGGGCTTCATCCAGAACATGACGCTATTGCTATATTGAATGGGATGGGTACTAAAGGAACGTCTATTGCGCCTTATTGGGCGGATCGCTTGGTACGTTTTCTGTTGGGTGAAGAGGGGTTGAATGGGGAGGTGGATGTGCGGCGGTTTGCTTATGGCTAGTGCCTTGGGATCTCTTCCCACTACTGGTGTCGTGGATTACAGGATCTCTTCCCACGGCTGGCGCCGTGGGTTACAAGATGTCGCCCCGTTGGGGCTGGCATACTTGATGCAATCATGGGCGATGTATTCATATACCATGATACCCTCCTACTACCATTCAACGACAAAAACACCTAAGTCAACGATAAAAATGAGGCAATTGAGATAAGTAGTGGATATTTGGAGTATCAAATAATCTTAAAATACCTTATCATGAAAAAATCTTCCTTCTTTATTGTCCTTATTATTTTTTCTGTATTATACAGCTGTATTCCATCCTTACATTCTATTGTAACAGACAAAAATAGAATTACAGATGACCGAATAATTGGTACTTGGAAACAAAAAGTAGATGGAACAGCAAACATGAAAGCTACCTCCTTCAAAGTTACTTCCTTTAGTGTACAATCAGATGATCCAGCAGATCAAGAAGAGGGCGAATTGTTGATGCAACAATTTATAGATAGTTTAGAGAATACAGCGGAATATGACATCTGGAAATTTGAGAGAGCTTCTAAACTAACCTTTAAGTACAAAAAATTACCAGAAGGCATAATCGATTGGTCAACAGAAACAATTGGAGGGGCAGAAACCACACTGGCACGACTCAGAGCACAATATAAAAACAATGATATTGTAATAGCACATCAAGAAGAGCTACCCTTCTATGTGTTATACTATACCAATCCTGACTTCCCAGACCACAAAATCAAAATGAAAATATCCCTAACCAAAATAGGTAAACATTTATACATGGATATGTATCCTATGAACAATACATCACAAATAAGCAGATTTGAAGCAAACGTCATTGATGCACATACTTTTGCAAAAGTCGAATTTAAAAATGATAAATTATTAATTCATTCTTTTGATGTTGATCGAATAGAAAGTCTTTTAAAATCAAAGAGAGCTAGATTGAAACATGAGGTTATTACACAAGCAAAACAAGAAAAGAATAAGATTATATATGAAGACAATATAGTTTTGACTGCCTCCACAGACGAATTGAGAGCTTTTATCTTAAAGTACGGGGATAACGAAGAGCTCTTTGATTTAACAGATGAATTAATTGCAGGCAATGAATAAGTTTCTAAAAAATAATCTGTTTCAGCAAGTATTATTTTGGCTACTATCCTTTACTATCTTATTTCGTCTTTTTACTAGAGAGGAAGATATAGGATGGATAGATATATATTATACAGGGTTATTCCATTTACCTTTAGTGTTCGTTGTTTATGTCAATTACTATCTAGTAAATCGTTTTTTTATCCAACAAAGAAAAGTGATTTTTTATCTTCTAGGATTAGTTGTTTTATTAAGTATAGCTATAGGATTTCATTATTTCACCTTTAATTATTTAGCTGATCGAATTTTCCAAGGATATTATTTTGTCTCTTATTATGAGATAAGAGAAGTCTTAGAATTTGTCATTAGTTATGCTATTATTTCTACCCTTTTATTTCTATCAAAAAACTGGTTTGATTTAAAAGAAAAGCAATTAGCCTTGGAAAAGGAAAATCATCAAGTTAAATTAGCTACCTTAAAATCACAGATAAATCCCCACTTTCTCTTTAATAGCCTAAATAATATCTACGGTTTAACAGCTAGTGAAAATAAATTAAGCAAGAATTATTTGTTGAAATTGTCGGAAGCCCTTCGTTATATGATTTATGGCACAGGGGAAGAAATGGTGCTTTTAGAAAAAGAAATAAAGTACTTAAAGAATTATGTTGATTTGGAGATTTTAAGGATGGATTCGACTACGGATATACAAATCCATACAAGAGGCAATTTTTCTGGATACCTCATTGCTCCACTTATTTTATTACCCTTGATAGAAAATTGCTTTAAACATTGTGATCGAATTGATCCTAAAGTAAATATTGAAATTAGTATAGAAAAGGACATTCTACACTTACAAGTCCAGAATAACAAAACCAATAATACCTCTATAAATAAGGGAGGATTGGGTCTAGTAAATTTAAAAAATAGATTAACTTTAATTTATCCTAACAAGCATCAATTAGTAATTGATGAGAACGCCACAAACTATAAAAGTAGCTTACAAATAAATCTCTAATCTATGCGCTATAAATGTCTGATCGTTGATGATGAGCCAATTGCACGACAAATAATAACGGACTACCTATCTGATCTAAAAGACATAGATATAGTTGGTCAATTAAAAAGTGCGATAGAAACAATACATTTTTTACAGTCTCATACCGTAGATATTTTATTCCTAGATATTAATATGCCAAGGCTATCAGGCATTCAATTATTGAAAGACCTTAAGCATCCTCCACTAGTAATTTTTACGACTGCCTATTCTGAATATGCTGTAACTGCTTTTGAATTAGAAGCTTTCGACTATCTAGTAAAACCCATTGCCTTTGATCGTTTTTTAAAAGCGGTTAATAATGCCAAGAGTAGAATAAATGAAAAAAAATCAAATCTAAGGGAAACAAGGTTATTTACAATCAAAGAAGATAAACGAATCTACAAAGTCAATGTAGAAGATATATTTTTATTACAAGCCTATGGCGATTACGTCCGTATTTATACAACAGAAAAAAAGTACATCACCAAATCTAAATTGAGTAGTTTAAAAACTTCACTACCAGATTCCTTTTTACAGGTCCATCGATCATATATTATAAATCTTCAACATTTAAAATATTTAGAGGGGAATATGGTATCTGTTCATAAGGAGATGGTGCCTGTATCTCAGAGTTTTCGGGAAGCTTTACTGAAGCGATTGTAAGTAGCACCTGATATTATTATAGTAGGTATAGCATATGGCTATCTAGTATATTATAGCTAGAGTCGTGTCTCCTCTTTCCACTAGCGTCACGGTTCGCCCCACGAGTCTTCCCACGGCTAGTGTCGTGGGTTACAGGATCTCTTCCCATGGCTGGCGCCGTGGGTTACAGGATTTCGCCCCGTTGGGGCTGGCATGACATATAGTATTATAGTATGCCAGCCCCAACGGGGCGAGATCTTGCAACCCATGACGTAGTCATGGGAACTTAGGAAACTGATCAAAATCCGGATCACGCTTCTCCAAGAACGCATTCCGTCCTTCCGCCGCTTCGTCCGTCATATAGCCCAAGCGAGTTGCCTCCCCAGCAAAGATTTGTTGCCCGACCAGACCATCATCAATCAAATTGAAAGAGAATTTCAGCATTTTAATCGCCATAGGACTCTTCTTCAAAATTTCCTGTCCCCATTGAAAAGCCGTATCTTCCAACTCTTCGTGGGGGATCACCGCATTCACCATACCCATATCGAATGCCTCTTGTGCAGAATAATTTCGACCTAAAAAGAAAATCTCTCTTGCCCGCTTTTGCCCCACTTGACGAGCTAAATAAGCCGATCCATAGCCACCATCATAACTCGCTACATCCGCATCTGTTTGTTTAAAAATCGCATGTTCCTTACTCGCTAATGTAAGATCGCAAACCACATGTAGCGAGTGTCCTCCGCCAACCGCCCAGCCTGACACGACTGCAATGACAGCTTTATTCATAAAACGAATCAGCCGCTGCACTTCTAATATATTCAAACGCCCAACCCCGTCTGTTCCTTGATAACCTGTTGCCCCCCGAACTCGCTGATCGCCCCCCGAACAAAAAGCATAACCTCCATCTTTTGGCGATGGACCTTCTCCAGATAATAATACTACACCGATGCTTCGATCTTCTCTAGCATCTGTAAA